>NZ_JARAVO010000188.1:0-19119 GCF_033792805.1 Streptomyces sp. PA03-1a | reverse complement strand
CCCCAAGGGGGAGAACAGGGAGGAGGAGAACACCTCCCACCCCGGACCCCCCGCCGCGCGGGCGACCAGCGGCTCGTCGGCGGGGGGTCCGGGGTGGGAGGTGTTCTCCTCCTCCCTGTTCTCCCCCTTGGGGGATGCGCCGACGGCCCGTACGGACGGCGCACCGGCGGTCGGGAGGCTGCCGCTCGGCGCCGCGAAGGCCGCCTCGATCTCCGCGGGGTCGCGCAGCGGCACGTTGGAGACGAGCACCTGGGTGGTCCAGCGGCCGGTCTCGCGGCTCTGCGTGCGGCGGGTGTGCACATAGCCCTCCGCCTCCAGCTGCTGCCGGGCCCGACGCAGGGCGATGCGTCCCTCGGGCATCTTCTCGCCGATGGACTGCAGGGTCTCCCGGGACCCCTCCGGCAGGGAGAGCGCCCACTGCAGCAGCCGTACGGCGGTGCCGTTCAGGCGCGGATGGCGGATGAGGTCGTTCGGCGTCTGGGAGAAGAAACGGGTCGGCGGGATAGCATGGCGGATCATTTGCGGGGCTCCTTCGGATCAAGCCTCGTAGGTGTAGGCCCCCGGCCGGTGTTGGCGCACCACTGGGGGCCGCTTCATGCGCTGGGCACGAAGGGTGATCGGCCGATTACTCTACCGGTGTCCCGGTGTTGTCGGCGACGAAGGAGACGAACGCCGTCCACGCCTCGCCGGTGAAGGCGAGCGCGGGTCCGGCGGGGTCCTTGGAGTCCCGTACGTGCACGGCGCCCGGGGCGTAGGCCACCTCGACGCAGTCTCCGCCCTCGCTGCCGCTGTAACTGCTCGTGAACCAGGCGAGTTGGGACGTCATTGCTCCCCCGCAATCTGCTCGATCACTCTGGCGGAGTCCCTCACGCTGAGGGCCTGTGAGCGGATCATCGCATAGCGCTGGTGGAGCTTGCTGACCTCGTCCCGGCCGTCCACCAGCACGCTGCGGCCCTGGACTTCGAGATAGGCGAGCAGCCGCAGATCGTGGGTCTCCAGCAGCGACATGGGGCCGTCGAAGCCGGCGTGGGCCTCATGGGAGAGCGGCATCACCTGGACCGTGACGTGGCGCAGCGCCGCGGCCTCCACCAGCCGTTCCAACTGGCGCCGGTGCACCGCCCGTCCGCCGACCGGACGCCGCAGCACCCACTCCTCGATGACGAAGGCGAGCTGCGGCGCGGGGGCACGGGTCAGCAGCGCCTGCCGGGCCAGCCGGGCCCGCACCCGGCGCTCGACCTCCTCCGTCTCCAGGGTCGGACAGTAGGCGCCGAGGACCACGCGGGCGTGGTCCTCGGTCTGCAGAAGGCCGTTGATGACGTGAGTGTCGTACTTGTAGAGGCTCACCACCGCGCGCTCCAGCTCCGCGTACTCCTCGAACCAGGAGGGGAACTCGGCCCGTTCGAGATGACGCGCCGCGGACCGCAGCACCCCGCCGCCGTCGTCCAGCAGGGTTCCCGCCCGCTCCACGAACGCCGGCGGCGGCATCCGCTCGCCGCGCTCGATCTTGACCACCAGCGACTTCGAATAGCCGACGTGCGCGGCCAGTTCGTCGGTCGACACCCCACGGGCCTCCCGCAGGGACCGTGCCACGGAACCGAACATCCGCATGCTGGCCGAGCCCTCGCCCTTCGCGGACACGGCACCACCTCCCCGGTACACACGCCGTACACAGCCGCGGACCGGTCCCGACACAACTGATCCGGGGTCAGGTCCGCCCTGGTCAGGCTAGCCACGGCACGGAACCGTTGGACCCATGACGCAGGAATCTCCACCCGCGGCGGCGATGCGCGTCGTCGCCGAGCCCGCCCGCATCGCCGAGGTCCGCCGGGCCGTACGCGAACAGCTCCGCGCCTGGGGGCGCGAGGACCTGGCGTCCGCCGCCGCGCTGTGCGTCACGGAGATACTCGCCAACGTGCACCGGCACGCGGGATCCCCCGAGTGCGAGCTGACCCTGGACGACCTGGCCGCGGACGGCGTGCGGGCCACGGTCAGCGACCGCTCCCCCGTCCTGCCGGTCCCGGCCCCCGGGCCGCCGGACTGGGCGGCCGAACGCGGGCGCGGCCTGCACCTGATCGCGGCGGCGGCGCACCGGTGGGGCGTGCGGCCGACCCCCGACGGCAAGCAGGTGTGGGTGGTGCTGCGGTGAGGCCCGCCTCGTGGACCTGGCTGGACGACACGGCGTTCGGGCCGGTGGCGTTCCTGCTGCTGGCGCATCCGCACGGGAGCGGGACGGCGGAACTCGCCGCGCTCCTCGGGCTCGCCGAGCCCGGGCGGCGGCTGCCGGAGCTCGGTGAGCGGATCGCCGTCCCGCGTCCCGGGCGGGCCACGGTGCGCGGCCCGGACGGCGGCCCGCTGCTGGAGGTCGCGGCCGGGGACCGGTGGTCCGCCTTCGTCGCGGGCGGCGGACCGGTCGCGCTCGTCGTGGGGCTGGACCCGCTCGCCCGCCGCGCGCCGCTGCCGGAGGTGGAGACCTACCTCGCCCTGGGCACGACCGCCGGACGCATCCGGCTGGGGATCAGCCGGCGGGCGCGCTCACGTTCCTAGCCCAGCGCCCGCAGCTGGTCCAGGAACCACTGCTGCGGGGGGAGCGCCGTCGAGGCCGCCGTGAGTCGCTTGGTGGCCTCGGCCCGTTCGCCGTGCGAGACGGACAGCGCCTGGTGGAGTGCGTTGGCCGTGGCCCGGATGTCGTACGGGTTGACCACGAACGCGTCGTCGGCCAGCTCCTCGTACGCCCCCGCCTCGCGGGAGAGCACCAGCGCCACGCCGTCGTCCGAGACGACCGGGATCTCCTTGGCCACCAGGTTCATGCCGTCGCGGATCGGGTTGACCAGCGCGACGTCCGCCAGGCGGTAGGCGGCCAGGGAGCGCGCGAAGTCGTCCTTGACGTGCAGGACCACCGGCTGCCAGCCCGGCGTGGCGAACTCCTCGTTGATCTCCTCGGCCAGGTCGGAGACCTCGTCCGTGTACTCCCGGTAGACGGCCAGGTCGTGACGGGAGGGGTAGGCGAAGGCGATGTGCACCACGCGCCCCTGCCATTCGGGGTGGTCGCGCAGCAGCTGCGCGTACGCGAGCAGGCCGCGGATGATGTTCTTCGACAGCTCGGTGCGGTCCACGCGCACGATGACCTTGCGGTCCGGACCGCCCACGGCCTCCTGCAGCGACGCCAGGCGCTCGTCCACGTCCGGCTGGTGCGCCCGCTCCCGCAGGAAGTCGGCGTCCGCGCCGAGGCCGTGCACCCCGATCCGCGTGGTGCGGCCCTTGTGGGTGATCGTGAGGCTGCCCTCGTCACGGATGACGGAGGCGCCCAGCACGTCGGCGCAGCACGCGGCGAAGGCGTCCGCCCAGCGCCGGGTCAGGAAGCCGGCCCGGTCGGCGCCGAGGATGCCGCTCAGCACCTCCGCGGCGACGTCGTCGGGCAGCAGGCGGAAGTAGTCCGGCGGGGCCCACGGGGTGTGCGAGAAGTGGCCGATGCGCAGGTCGGGGCGGCGCGAGCGGAGCAGCTGCGGCACCAGCGCCAGGTGGTAGTCCTGCACCAGGACGGCCGCGCCCTGGCCCGCCTCCTCGGCCAGCGCGTCGGCGAAGGCGGCGTTGTACGCCACGTACGCCGCCCACTGCTCGCGGAAGTCCTCGTCGAAGACGGGTTCCAGCGGGGTCTGGAACAGCATGTGGTGGATGAACCACAGCACCGAGTTGGCGATGCCGTTGTAGGCCGACGCGAAGGTGTCCGCCGGGATGTCCAGCATCCGTACGTGCTGGCCGCCGGTGTCGGCGGTGGGCAGCCGGCCCGTGCCCCCGGAACTGCGCAGGACGGCGGCCCGGTCCCCCTCGCCGAGCGCCGCGCAGACCCAGACGGCGTCCGCGTCCGGCCCGATCGCGCTCAGGCCCGACACGAGTCCGCCGCCGCCGCGGCGGGCGGTGAGCGTGCCGTCCTCGCGGAGGCTGTACGACACGGGGCCGCGGTTGGACGCGACCAGTACGCGCGCGGCATGCGATGCGACCATGCGGCCAGCCTAGCCACGCATCCCCGACCGCAAACGTACGAGCTAGCCCAGCCGGGGGTTTCCGGCCGTGACCTGTTGCGGGTCGCCGCGGGTTTGGCCTGGGGGGTTGCGGGCAGTCGTCCCGCTGGGCGGGACGGGTGGGCGCACCCCACCCACCGGCGTGCACACGCCGACGACACACGCGGTACCGCACAGGCGCGGCGCCGTCGGGGGTTTGTGCCCACCCGTTCCGCCTGGCGGCGGACCGCCTGCCCACAAACCCCGGGTCAGGCGTCACAACCCCGGGTCAGGCGTCACGCCACCGCGCGGTGGGCGTATTCGGGGACCGTCCGCATCGGGGGACGCTCATCCGTCGCGACCTCGTGGACGCGGGGCTCGAAACCGCCGTCCGGGGAGCGGTCGAACTGCGTGAGGACGGGCCGCACGAGATGGCCCCGGGCCAAGCGGATCTGCGCCGTCCGGTAGATCGCCGCGGCCATGCGGCCCAGTGCCTGGCCGTCCTGGTGCCGGTGGTGCCGGACCCCCACGTCGACCTGGGCCAGCGCGTCGAGCCCGACCGTGTTGAGCGCGTCCACCAGCAGCCCGAGCTCGACCCCGTACCCGACGGGGAACGGCAGCCGCTCCAGCAGCGAGCGGCGCGCCGCGTACTCGCCGCCCAGCGGCTGGACGAAACCCGCCAGCTGCGGCCAGTGCAGGTTGAGCAGCGGCCGCGCGACCAGCTCCGTCACCCGGCCCCCGCCGGCCGGGACCACCGTGCCGCCGGTCTCCAGGGGCCGGTCGTACATCGCCTTGACCAGCTGCACGTCCGGGTCCGTGAGCAGCGGCCCGACGATCCCCGACACGAACCGCGCGTCGAACTCGCGCAGGTCGGAGTCGACGAAGCAGACGATCTCCCCGCGCGTCACGAGCAGCGAGCGCCACAGGACCTCGCCCTTGCCGGGCAGCGCGGGCAGCCGCGGGAGCACCTCGTCCCGGTGGACGACGACCGCGCCCGCGGCCGCGGCGACCTCGGCCGTGCGGTCGGTCGACCCGGAGTCCAGCACGACGAGTTCGTCGACCAGCGGCACCGCCTCGCTCATCAGCTCGCGGCGGATCGTCCCGACGATCGCCCCGACCGTGGCCTCCTCGTCGAGGGCGGGCAGCACGACGCTGACCGTGCCGCGCGCGCCCGCGGCGCGCTTGGCGGCGAGCAGTTGCGGCAGGGGCCTGTGGTCGGCGGTCCAGGACCGCCGCTGCAGCCAGCCGGCCACCTCGTCGAGCACCGGGTTGCTCCGTTTCTGCCCGTCTCGCAGGACGGACGGCCCATGACCAGGTTCGAGGTCGTCGGTTACAGTCTTGAACACGAGGCATGACCATCGTATGTCCGCGGTGATCGCGCCCCGTCCGACAAACGCCCGGGCCCTGCGCCCGGTGCCATACCGCTCATCCAGAGGGGCAGAGGGAACGGCCCGTTGAAGCCCCGGCAACCCTCCCGCCGACCGCGAGGTCCAGGTGGGGAAGGTGCCAATTCCGTCTCGCGGCGAAATGCGCCGTGAGGAAGATGAGGAGAAAGGGCCTCGCCTGACATGGCTGCGCAGACCGTTGCACCCGCGTCCACCGATTCCGCCTTCGGCCCCGCGTCCGCGCTCTCCTGCCGCGAGTGCGGTGAGCGTTTCCCGCTGGAACCCATCTTCGCCTGCGAGGTCTGTTTCGGGCCGCTCGAAGTGGCGTACGACCTCCCGGGCGGCGACCCCGAGACCCTCCGCAAGCGGATCGAGTCCGGGCCGGACAACATCTGGCGCTACGCGCCGCTGCTGCCCGTCCCCGCGGACGTGGCCTCCAAGCCCAACCTCAACCCGGGCTTCACCAAGCTGGTCAAGGCGGACAACCTCGCCCGCGAACTGGGCGTCACCGGCGGCCTGCACATCAAGGACGACTCCGGCAACCCGACCCACTCCTTCAAGGACCGGGTCGTCGCCATCGCCCTGGAGGCCGCCCGCACCTTCGGCCTCACCACCCTGTCCTGCTCCTCCACCGGCAACCTGGCCGGCGCCGTGGGCGCCGCGGCCGCCCGGGCCGGCTTCCGCTCGTGCGTGTTCATCCCGCACGACCTGGAGGAGGGCAAGGTCGTCATGGCCGCGGTCTACGGCGGCGAGCTGGTCGGCATCGAGGGCACCTACGACGACGTCAACCGCTTCTGCAGCGAGCTGATCGGCGACCCGATCGGCGAGGGCTGGGGCTTCGTCAACGTCAACTTGCGCCCCTACTACGGCGAGGGCTCCAAGACGCTCGCGTACGAGATCTGCGAGCAGCTGGGCTGGCGCCTGCCGGACAACATCGTCATCCCGATCGCCTCGGGCTCGCAGCTGACGAAGATCGACAAGGGGCTGCGGGAGCTGATCAAGCTCGGCCTGGTGGCGGAGAAGCCCTACCGCATCTACGGGGCGCAGGCCGAGGGCTGCTCCCCGGTCTCGACCGCCTTCAAGGCCGGCCACGACGTGGTGCGCCCGCAGAAGCCGAACACGATCGCCAAGTCGCTGGCCATCGGCAACCCGGCCGACGGCCCGTACGTGCTGGACATCGCCCGCCGTACGGGCGGCGCCGTCGAGGACGTCACCGACGAGCAGGTGGTGGACGCCATCAAGCTGCTCGCCCGGACCGAGGGGATCTTCGCCGAGACGGCCGGCGGCGTGACGGTCGGCGTGCTGCGCAAGCTCATCGAGAACGGGCAGCTCGACCCGGCCGGTGAGACCGTCGTCCTCAACACCGGCGACGGCCTCAAGACGCTGGACGCCGTCGCACCGACCTCCCGCCCCACGGCCACCATCCGCCCGAGCCTCGACGCGTTCCGCGCCGCCGGCCTGGCGGGCTGACCCCGACCGCACCGGCCGACCCAGACTGAAGGTGAACCCAGCATCATGAGCGCTACCGTCCGCATCCCGACCATCCTCCGCACCTACACCGGCGGCCGTGCCGAGGTCCCCGCCGAGGGCGGCACCCTGGCCGAGGTCATCGACTCGCTGGAGCAGAGCCACCCCGGCATCTCCGCGCGGGTCCTGGACGACACGGGCAAGCTGCGCCGTTTCGTGAACGTCTACGTCAACGACGACGACGTCCGCTTCTCCGAGGGTCTGCAGACCACGGTGGGCGAGGGCGCGTCCGTCTCGATCATCCCGGCGGTCGCCGGAGGCTGCTGAGCCGCACGGCCCGCGGGCGACAGGGGGTGCCGGGGACCACCCGGCACCCCCTGTGTGCGGAGCGGTAGTTGAAGGCCTGTACAGTTGCCCCCGACGGCTCGCAACTCCCTGCAACGCTCTGCGCAACCCCTCTTCCCCGGGGTGGCCTTGTCGACGATTTATCGCCAAATTCACGTCGCGTTTGTCGCGTTGGCCGCTTATGTCCGGTCCGAGTTGCCCTGGATTATTCGCCGATCAGGCTCTTTTTCCGATTCTCTGTGCCCGGAATTCTCGTCCGATTGACCTGTTGCAGACAGCGTCCGGGCAGATACATTCAGCCGCGGTCGACGCGTTCCGGCGCACGCCCCCTTGGCTGTAGGGGGTGAGGTCTGACCCGGGTCCGCGAGGTGCGGGTCTGCGAAGGGCCAGCAATAGGGGAGTTAGGAATGGCTCAGGGCACCGTCAAGTGGTTCAACGCGGAGAAGGGCTACGGCTTCATCGCGGTCGACGGTGGTGCGGACGTCTTCGTGCACTACAGCGCGATCCAGATGGACGGCTACCGCACCCTCGAGGAAGGTCAGCGGGTCGAGTTCGAGATCTCGCAGGGCCAGAAGGGGCCGCAGGCGGACATGGTCCGTCTCGCAGCCGGCTGACGCGCCGCGCATCGGCCACGGAGCACTTTCGCGTACGGCCGCTCAAACGTACGCGTCGAGGCCCGCCCCCGCACGGGGGCGGGCCTTCGTGCTGCCCGGGGCGGCCGCGGACCCGACCTGCAGGTTGTCCACGACCCCGGCCAAGCGGCTTGCACTCTCCTGGGGCGAGTGCTAATCATTGGCGTTAGCACTCTGACGTTGAGAGTGACAAAGGACCGAGTGGGTGAGGCCCGCTCGACCGTCGTAAAGGAACCGGCGGGAGGGCAGGCCGTCCGTCGCGGGCGCCGGCACGGTCCTGGAGTAATCCTTCCCCGCAGCCCTGTGCCGCGGGGGGACCCCAAGTCCGGGAGGACCACTTCACATGGCCAAGATCATCGCGTTCGACGAGGAGGCACGGCGCGGTCTCGAGCGCGGGATGAACCAGCTCGCCGACGCCGTCAAGGTCACCCTTGGCCCCAAGGGCCGCAACGTCGTCCTCGAGAAGAAGTGGGGCGCCCCCACGATCACCAACGATGGTGTGTCCATCGCCAAGGAGATCGAGCTCGAGGACCCGTACGAGAAGATCGGCGCCGAGCTGGTCAAGGAGGTCGCGAAGAAGACGGACGACGTCGCCGGTGACGGCACGACGACCGCGACCGTCCTCGCCCAGGCGCTGGTCCGCGAGGGCCTGCGCAACGTCGCCGCCGGCGCCAACCCGATGGCGCTCAAGCGCGGCATCGAGAAGGCCGTCGAGGCCGTCTCCGCCGCCCTGCTGGAGCAGGCGAAGGACGTGGAGACCAAGGAGCAGATCGCCTCCACCGCCTCCATCTCCGCCGCCGACCCGCAGATCGGCGAGCTCATCGCCGAGGCGATGGACAAGGTCGGCAAGGAAGGCGTCATCACCGTCGAGGAGTCCCAGACCTTCGGTCTGGAGCTGGAGCTCACCGAGGGCATGCGCTTCGACAAGGGCTACATCTCGGCGTACTTCGCCACCGACCTGGAGCGTATGGAGACGTCCTTCGACGACCCGTACATCCTGATCGTCAACTCCAAGATCTCCTCGGTCAAGGACCTGCTCCCGCTGCTGGAGAAGGTCATGCAGTCCGGCAAGCCGCTGCTGATCATCGCCGAGGACGTCGACGGCGAGGCGCTGTCGACCCTGGTCGTCAACAAGATCCGCGGCACCTTCAAGTCCGTCGCGGTCAAGGCCCCGGGCTTCGGCGACCGCCGCAAGGCCATGCTCGGTGACATCGCCATCCTCACCGGTGGCACCGTCATCTCCGAGGAGGTCGGCCTCAAGCTGGAGAACGCCGGTCTCGACCTGCTCGGCCGCGCCCGCAAGGTCGTCGTCACCAAGGACGAGACCACGATCGTGGACGGCGCCGGCGACCAGGACCAGATCCAGGGCCGCGTCAACCAGATCCGTGCCGAGATCGAGAACAGCGACTCGGACTACGACCGCGAGAAGCTCCAGGAGCGTCTGGCGAAGCTGGCCGGCGGCGTGGCCGTCATCAAGGCCGGTGCCGCCACCGAGGTCGAGCTCAAGGAGCGCAAGCACCGCATCGAGGACGCGGTGCGCAACGCCAAGGCCGCCGTCGAGGAGGGCATCGTCGCCGGTGGTGGCGTGGCCCTGCTCCAGGCGTCCAACGTCTTCGAGAAGCTCGAGCTCGACGGCGACGAGGCCACCGGTGCCGCGATCGTGAAGCTGGCCCTGGAGGCCCCGCTGAAGCAGATCGCCGTCAACGCCGGCCTCGAGGGTGGCGTCGTGGTGGAGAAGGTGCGCAACCTGACCCCGGGCCACGGCCTCAACGCCGCCACGGGCGAGTACGTCGACCTGATCGGCGAGGGCATCATCGACCCCGCCAAGGTCACGCGCTCCGCGCTGCAGAACGCGGCCTCCATCGCCGCGCTCTTCCTCACCACCGAGGCCGTCATCGCCGACAAGCCGGAGAAGGCCGCTGCGCCGGCCGGCGGCGGCATGCCCGGCGGTGACATGGACTTCTGATCCTCCGGGATCAGGACTCCGCACCACGGCAGAAGACCGAGGGCGGTACCCCACGCGGGGTACCGCCCTCGGGCGTTTCCGGCTGCCGCCCGGTCACGGGACGGCGACCGGTGCGTCGAGCAGATCGCGCCAGGTGCGCACCGCCTCGGCGTCGACCGGCCCGGCCCAGCCGCCGGGGCGGACCGCGCCCCCGACGTGGAAGGCGTCGATGCCGCCCGCGAGCAGCCGCGGCAGGTGCTCCGCGCGGAGCCCGCCGCCCACCATGAGCTGGGGCTCGCCGGGACGGCCCGCCTCCGCCAGCAGATGGCCGAGCCCGGCGTCCACCCCGCGCGCGGAGCCCGCCGTGAGGAAGGTGTCCAGCCCGGGCAGCCCGCGCACCGCCGAGCGCACGCCCTCCCGGTCGGCGGAGTGGTCGATGGCACGGTGGAAGGTCCAGCGGGCACCGGAACCGATCGCGTCGACCAGCAGGCGCACGGCGGCCAGGTCCGGCGCGCCCGACGCGTCGAGGAACCCGAGCACGAACTCGTCGGCGCCCTCGCCGCGCAGCGCCGCGGCGGCGGCGCAGAGCGCGTCCGTCTCGCGGGTGTCGCCCACGGCGAAGTCGGCGCGGGCCCGCAGCATCACCCGGACCGGGATGTCCACCGCGGCCCGGACGGCGGCGAAGGTCACCCGGGACGGCGTCAGGCCGTCCGCGGCCATGTCCGTGACCAGTTCGAGGCGGTCCGCGCCGCCCGTCCGGGCCGCGAGGGCGTCGTCGGCGTCGAGCGCGATCACTTCGAAAATTGGTCTAGACATATCTCTAGGGTGTCACATGCCCGCAGGTGCCCGCGACCCCCCGTACCGCACAATGACCTTCATGGCTGACACCGCACCCGAAACCGGCTCCGCCCTCCTCGCCCGCTGGTGCGACCTGCTGCGCCGCTGCCAGACGGAGTCCGTCGACCCGGTGCCGTACGGCAAGGACCTGATCGCCCGCTGGGCCGAGCCGCACCGCCGCTACCACACCACCACCCACCTCACCGCCGTCCTCGACCACGTCGAGGCCCTCGCCGGGCACGCCGAGGACCCGGACGCCGTGCTGCTCGCCGCCTGGTTCCACGACGCCGTCTACCGGCCCGACCGCTCGGAGAACGAGGAGCGCAGCGCCCGGCTCGCCGAACGCGCGCTCCCCGAGGCCGGGGTCCCGGACGCGATCACCGCCGAGGTCGCCCGCCTGGTCCGGCTCACCGTCACCCACCATCCCGCCGAGGGCGACCGGGACGGCGAGGTCCTCAGCGACGCCGACCTGGCCGTCCTCGCCGGCGACCCCACCGCCTACGCCGAGTACGCGGCCGCCGTTCGCGAGGAGTACGGCTTCGTCCCCGACGACGCCTTCCGCGCCGGCCGCGCCGACGTCCTGCGCCAGCTCCTGCGGCTGCCCCGGCTCTTCCACACGCCGGAGGCGTACGGGCGCTGGGAGGCCACCGCCCGGCGCAACCTCACCACCGAGCTGGAACTGCTCGCCCCCGGCGACGTGGACGACGCCCGTCGATGACTGCGGCGCGAACCGATGACTCCGGTGCGCGCGGGCGGTCTTGTTCCGTGCGGGGAGCCGCCCGCGGCACGCGACGAAGGGGTACGACAGCGATGACCGACGACACGCAGGTGCAGGCCGCCGTCGCGGCCGAGTTCAGGGACCTGGCCGACCTGCTCGACGGGGCCCCCGCCGCGTGGTGGGACACCCCCTCGCTCTGCGAGGGCTGGCGGGTGCGCGAGGTCGTGGCGCACATGACGATGGCGGCGCGCTACTCGCAGGAGGCGTTCATGGCGCTCCTCGCCGAGCACGGCTTCGACTTCACCCGGCTGTCCGACGCCGTCGCCGAGCGGGACGGCGCACTGCCCACCGGGGAACTGGTCGGCTGTCTGCGCTCCGAGGTGATGGGGCGGTGGCAGCCCCCGGGCGGCGGTGCCCACGGCGCGCTCAACCACGTGGTGATCCACGGGCTGGACATCACCGTGCCGCTCGGCACGGGGCGCCGCGTCCCGGGGGAGACCCTCGGCATCCTCCTCGACGACCTCACCGCGGGCGGTGGGCACGCGCACTTCGGCGTCGCCGTCGAGGGCCGGCTGCTGCGGGCCACCGACCAGGACTGGTCGTACGGTTCCGGCCCGGAACTGCGGGGCACCGGCGAGGACCTGGCCCTGGCGATGTGCGGGCGCCGGCTCCCCGCCGGCCGGCTGGAGGGCGAGCCGCTGTGAGCGCCGCCGGGTCGATGCACCTAGGCCGTGTCGTCAAATGCCCGCCTGCTCGGCGACGCCTGGTACGGCACTCCCCCAGCCTTCGGCCGGGGGTGCCCCCACGCTGCGTTGTCGAATCGTCCGAGTAACCCACTACGAGGACGACTCTCCGCCTTGCGATGCACCGCACCAGACGCCGCCGAGCCCGCCCTCCGGGCGGCTGGCGCCCATTTGACGACACCGCCTAGGTCCTGCCGGCCTCACCCTGGGGGGACCTGCGCTTGGGGCGGCGCAGGCCGGCCTCGGTGAGGTGGCGCAGCAGTTCCTTGCTGCCGACCTCGACGGCGCCCGCGGCGACGGCCGAGGCGTAGCGCTCGCTGGGGACGTCGTAGTGGTCGGCGTCGAAGGCGCGGCGGGGGGCGCCGATGGCGGCGGCGAAGGCGTGGAGCTCCTCGTACGAGGTGTCGCTCACCATGTGGGACCACATGCGGCCGTGGCCCGGCCAGGTCGGCGGGTCGATGTAGACGGTCACGTCAGCGGGGCCCGCCGAGGGTCGCGGACAGGCCGCCCACGGGGGCGACGGCCTCGCCGAGCGATTCGCACACCCAGTGCGGGTCGGGGCCGAGTTCGGGCTCCACGTCGAGGGCGTGCGGGTCGGCGCAGCGAGGGCAGAGCGGCCAGCGGCCCATGCGTTCGAGCAGGGCGTCCTTGACGTCCTGGGCGACCAGCCCCGCGACGAACGCGGCGCCGTCGGGCCACTGCTCCACCCACCAGCGGCGCTGGGAGACGGCGTCCTCGACGAGCGAGACGATGTGTGCGTCGGCGACGCCGGTCGCGGTCAGGTCGGCGAGGACGAGCGCGCGGGCGCTGTGCAGGGCCGCCTCCAGGCCGGCGGAGGAACCGGGTGCGTCAGGATCCATGGCCCCCATTGTGGACCAACCGCCGCGCAGGCGTCCTTGACGCCGTCAGGAGGTGAAAATAGCTTTCGTCCGTGGCCGAGAAGATGAAGGAAACCTTCAACACCGGCGGGCTGGCCGCCAAGGTCAGGACCATGGCCCCGTCCATGACCCGGTCGATGCAGCGGGTCGCGGAGGCCGTGGCCGCGGACCCGGCGGGCTGCTCCCGGCTGACCGTGACGGCGCTTGCGGCCCGTACGGGGACGAGCGAGGCCACCGTGGTGCGCACCGCGCGCGTGCTGGGCTACCCCGGGTACCGGGACCTGCGGCTCGCGCTGGCCGCGCTGGCCGCCCGCGTGGAGGCTGGGGCACCGCCCGCCGTCACCCCGGACATCGCGGTGGACGACCCGCTGGCCGACGTGGTCGCCAAACTCGCGCTGGACGAGCAGCGGTGCCTGGCCGACACCGCCGCCCAGCTGGACGTGGCCCAGCTGGAGGCGGCCGTGGCCGCGCTGGCCGCCGCCCGCCGCATCGACGTCTACGGGATCGGGGCGTCCAGCCTGGTCGCCCAGGACCTGGTGCAGAAGCTGCTGCGGATAGGCCTGGTGGCGCACGCCCTGGGGGACCCGCACCTCACCCTCACCAACGCGGTCCAGCTGCGCCAGGGCGACGTCGCCGTGGCCATCACGCACTCCGGCCACACCCACGACGTGGTCGAGCCGCTGCGCGCCGCCTTCGACCGGGGCGCCACCACCATCGCCGTGACCGGCCGGGCGGACGGCACCGTCACCCAGTACGCCGACCACGTGCTGCTCACCTCCAGCGGCCGGGAGAGCGAACTGCGCCCGGCCGCCATGGCCAGCCGCACCAGCCAGCTGCTGGTGGTGGACTGCCTGTTCGTCGGGGTCGCCCAGCGCACGTACGACACCGCGGCCCCGGCCCTGTCCGCCTCGTACGAAGCCCTCGCCCACCGCCACAGCCCGCGAAGGAACCACCCGCAATGACGCACGCCGAGCTCCGTCGCGAGCTGGACCACCTCGGAACCGAGGCCTTCCGTGCCGAGCTCGCCGAGGTCGACCGGCTCCCGACGCTCGACATCGCCCGGCTGATGAACGCCGAGGACGGCACCGTGGCGGCCGCCGTCGCCGAGCAACTGCCCGTCATCGCCGCCGCCGTCGACGGCATCGCCGCGCGCATGGCCCGCGGCGGCCGCCTGGTCTACGCGGGCGCGGGCACCGCGGGACGGCTCGGCGTGCTCGACGCCAGCGAGTGCCCGCCGACCTTCAACACCGCGCCGGGCCAGGTCAGCGGGCTCATCGCGGGCGGGCCCACGGCGATCGTGGACGCGGTCGAGGGCGCCGAGGACAGCGGGGAACTGGCCGCCGCCGACCTGGACGCCCTCGGGATCGGCCCGGACGACACCGTGGTCGGGGTCTCCGCCTCCGGCCGCACCCCGTACGCCGTCGGCGCCGTGGAGCACGCCCGCGCGCTGGGCGCGCTGACCGTCGGACTGTCCTGCAACCCGGGCTCCACGCTGGCCGCCGCGGCCGACCACGGCATCGAGGTCCTCACCGGCCCGGAGTTCCTCACCGGCTCCACCCGGCTGAAGGCGGGCACCGCGCAGAAACTCGTCCTCAACATGCTGTCGACGATCACGATGATCAGGCTGGGCAAGACCTACGGGAACCTGATGGTCGACGTGCGCGCCTCCAACGACAAGCTGCGCGCCCGGTCCCGGCGGATCGTGGCCCTGGCCACCGGCGCGCCCGACGACGAGATCGAGGCCGCCCTCACCGCCGCCGGCGGCGAGGTCAAGAACGCCGTCCTCGTCGTCCTCGGCGGCGTGGACGCCCCGACGGCCGCCCGGCTCCTGGCGGAGGCGGACGGCCATCTGCGCGCGGCACTGCTCGCGGCCGTCGCCGACGACCGCGGGTGAGCATGCGCGCGCGGGCGTGGGGTCACGCCGCGCGGAGCGCCTGCGGGAGGGGCGCCGCGTGGAGGACCGCCAGGCCCGAGACGGCGCGGGTCAGCGAGACGTACAGGCGGCGCAGGCCGGTGCGCTCGTCGGGCTCGCCGTCGACGACCGCGGCGGGCTCGTCCAGCACGACGTAGTCGTACTCCAGGCCCTTGGCCAGGGAGGCGGGGACGAGCGTGAGGCGGACCTCGGGCGTGGTCTCCTCACCGGGTGACAGGTACGGCAGGCCAGTCGCCGCCAAGGCCTCGGCCAGTGCGGGCACGCGCGCGTCGGCGGCGATCAGGCCGATGGACCCCTCGCGGTCCAGGGCCCGCCGGCAGGCGTCGAGCACGGCCGGGGTCAGCCCGCCCGCCGGGACCTCGGTCACCGAGAAGGCGCCCGGGTTCTCCCGGACGGAGGTCGCCTCCTTCAGGCCGGGTGCGATCTCGGGCAGCAGCCGGGAAGCGTAGGCGATGACCTCCAGCGGGACGCGGAAGCCCTGGGTCAGCTCCTCGACCCGCGAACCCGGCTTGCCGAGGTGCTCCAGCGCCTCCTCCCAGGTCCCCGTCGCCCACGGGGTGGTGCCCTGGGCGAGGTCGCCCAGCACGGTCGCGGAGCCGGTGGAGCAGCGGCGGCCCACCGCCCGGTACTGCATGGGGGAGAGGTCCTGGGCCTCGTCCAGCACGACGTGGCCGAGCGAGGCCGTGCGGTGCACCAGGTCGTGGGCCTCGTCGACCAGCACGGCGTCGGCGGCCGACCACTTGGCGGAGGCGGCCGAGCGGGCGGGCTTCTCCCAGAGGATCTCCTTCTGCTCCTCCTCGGTCAGCACGCCTTCCGCGCACACGGCCAGGAACTGCGGATCGGACAGCAGCCGCAGCACCGTCTTCGCCGGGTCCACCGGCGGCCACGCCTCCTTCACGGCCGCCTTGACCGCCGCGTTGCGCGCGACCGCGTCCTGCACCCGGTCGTCGGGGGCCTCCCCGGCCGCCTCCATCCGGACCAGCACGGCGTGCGCGATCCGCTGCGGCAGCGCCTCGCGGGCGGCGCCGTAGCGGATGTCACGCTCCATCAGCTCGCGGACCAGCTCCTCCAGTTCGTACGCCGGGACGCGCCAGCGGCGCGAGCCGCGCACCACGACCACCGGCTCGGTGGGCATCCGGATGCCGGAGCGGACCGCGCGCCGCAGCACCTCGGCCATGCGCGCGTCGCCCTTGACGCCGGCGGCGGCCGCCGAGTCGGTGCCCTTGACCGGGACGTGGGCGACCAGGTCGTCGACGGTGGCCTGCTTGACGCTCAGCTCGCCCAGGGCGGGCAGCACCTGCTCGATGTAGTGCAGGAAGGACGCGTTGGGGCCGATGACGAGGGTGCCGGTGCGGGCCAGCCGTTCGCGGTGCGCGTAGAGCAGGTAGGCCACCCGGTGCAGGCCGACGGCGGTCTTCCCGGTGCCGGGCGCCCCCTGCACGCAGACCGTGCCGCCGACCCCGGCGCGGACGATCTCGTCCTGCTCGGGCTGGATGGTGGCGACGATGTCGCGCATCGGGCCGACGCGCGGCCGCTCGATCTCCTGCTGGAGCAGCTTGCTGGAGGTCTGCGCCTCGTCCGGGTCGGTGAGGTGCTCGTCCTCGTACGCGGTCAGCTCCCCGCCGGTGTAGCCGAAGCGGCGACGCAGCGCGACGTCCTGCGGGTCGGTGCGGGAGGCCCGGTAGAAGGGCTGGGAGACCGGCGCGCGCCAGTCGACGACCATGGGGTCGCCGTCCGCGTCGTGCACGTGGCGCCGGCCGATGTAGAAGCGGTGACCGGCTTCGGCGCCGTCCGCGTAGTCGAGACGGCCGAAGAACAGCGGGGTGTGGGCGAGGTCCGCGAGCGCCTTGATGCGGGCGGTGATCTCCGACTGCAGCACTTCCGCGTTCACCCAGTTGGCGGTGACGTCCCGGATGTCGAGGGCCTCGACGTCGGCGCGCATCGCGCGCAGGGCGGAACGGGACGAGGCGAGGTGGGAGCGTTCGCGGTCGAGCGGATTGTCGGTGGTGAGGGACTGTTCCCCTGGCACGGGTTGCCTCCGGCGGCACGTAGGGCATGGCTCAGCCGGCCCCTGACCTGCGCGCACGGGGGCGCGGGGCGGGGCGCTGTCCTGATACGGATCACGACTCGGGCCGACCGGTTTCCGTCCGGCCGGTGGCGCCGTCCCTCAAGGGGGCGGGCGGCAAGACGCAGGATCTTACGCCTCGGCGACGGCAGGTGCTAACCGGTTTTCCCCCGCCCGTAGCCGGAACCTCTGCCCAAAGGGTCACGTATGCGTACATTGGGGGCATGGCACGACCAGTGGTCTCCCGCGTCCACGGCAGCACCGCCATCGCCGAGGACCCCGGGCACCGGCATCCGGTCCACCCCGTCGGGGACGCCCTGCGCGCGGTCCGGGTCTACGTCGCCACGGCCGTCCGCGTCGTGGTGCTGGGCCAGGACGGCTCCGCCGCGCACGACTGACGCGGCGGGCCTCCCGGCGCGCCCCCGCGGACGGGTCAGAGCAGCTCGTCCGCGTCGACGATGCGGTACGCGTACCCCTGCTCGGCCAGGAACCGCTGGCGGTGCGCGGCGAAGTCCTGGTCGATGGTGTCGCGGGCGACCACGGAGTAGAAGCGGGCCTCGTGACCGTCCGCCTTCGGCCGCAGCACCCGGCCGAGGCGCTGCGCCTCCTCCTGACGGGAACCGAAGGTGCCCGAGACCTGGATGGCGACCGTCGCCTCCGGCAGGTCGATCGAGAAGTTCGCCACCTTGGAGACCACGAGCACCGAGATCTCGCCTTGCCGGAAGGCGTCGAAGAGCTTCTCGCGCTGCGCGTTGGTCGTCTCGCCCTTGATCACCGGCGCCCCGAGGTGCTCGCCCAGCTCGTCGAGCTGGTCGATGTACTGGCCGATCACCAGCGTCTGCTGCCCGCGGTGCTTGGCGACCAGCGCCTCGGCGACCTTGCGCTTGGTCGCGGTCGTCGCGCAGTAGCGGTACTTCTCCTCCGGCTCGGCGGTCGCGTACGCCAGCCGCTCGGAGTCGGTCAGGTTGACCCGCACCTCCACGCAGTCGGCGGGCGCGATGTAGCCCTGCGCCTCGATCTCCTTCCACGGCGCGTCGAAGCGCTTGGGACCGATCAGCGAGAAGACGTCCGACTCACGGCCGTCCTCGCGCACCAGCGTCGCCGTCAGGCCGAGCCGGCGGCGGGCCTGGAGGTCCGCGGTGAACTTGAAGACCGGCGCCGGGAGCAGGTGCACCTCGTCGTAGACGATCAGGCCCCAGTCACGGGAGTCGAAGAGCTCCAGGTGCGCGTAGACGCCCTTCCGCTTGGTCGTCAGCACCTGGTACGTGGCGATGGTGACCGGACGGATCTCCTTGCGGGTGCCGCTGTACTCGCCGATCTCGTCCTCGGTCAGCGAGGTCCGCTTCACCAGCTCGTGCTTCCACTGCCGGGCCGAGACCGTGTTCGTCACCAGGATCAGCGTCGTCGCCTTCGCCTGCGCCATCGCGCCCGCGCCCACCAGCGTCTTGCCGGCGCCGCAGGGCAGCACGACCACGCCCGAGCCGCCGTGCCAGAAGCCCTCCACCGCCTGCTCCTGGTAGGGGCGGAGCTTCCAGCCGTCCTGGTCCAGCTCGATCGGGTGCGCCTCGCCGTCCACGTAACCGGCCAGGTCCTCCGCCGGCCAGCCCAGCTTGAGCAGCACCTGCTTGATCTGGCCGCGCTCGGAGGGGTGGACGACCACCGTGTCGGGGTCGAGCCGGGCGCCCACCAGCGGCGTGATCTTCTTCGAGCGGAGGATCTCCTCCAGCACCGGACGGTCCGTGGAGGTCAGCACCAGGCCGTGCGCCGGGTGCTTGCTCAGCGTCAGCCGGCCGTAGCGGGCCATCGTCTCGGCGACGTCCACCAGCAGCGCGTGCGGCACCGGGTAGCGGGAGTACTGCACGAGCGCGTCCACGACCTGCTCGGCGTCGTGCCCGGCGGCGCGGGCGTTCCACAGCCCCAGCGGGGTGATCCGGTAGGTGTGGATGTGCTCGGGCGCCCGTTCCAGTTCGGCGAAGGGGGCGATGGCACGCCGGCACTCGTCGGCGAGCTCGTGGTCGACCTCCAGCAGCAGGGTCTTGTCGCTCTGGACGATCAGGCAGGACACGCAAACCTCCGCGAATGGGCGGGCCGGGACCGGGAAGGGGGCCGGGCTGAACTATCCATGGTCCCCCATCCCCGGGGGGAAACGTCCCCGTCCACCGGATCGATACCG
>NZ_JARAVO010000187.1:0-19618 GCF_033792805.1 Streptomyces sp. PA03-1a | reverse complement strand
CCACCGCCCCGAAAGGCCGCCGCCTCCTCATGCCTGAGCTCGTGTTCTTCTCCGGAACGATGGACTGCGGGAAGAGCACCCTCGCCCTGCAGATCGAGCACAACCGCTCGGCACGCGGCCTGGAGGGCCTGATCTTCACCCGCAACGACCGGGCCGGCGAGGGCGTCCTCTCCTCCCGGCTCGGCCTGGAGACCAAGGCCGTCGAGGCCGCCGACGACTTCGACTTCTACGGCTACCTCGTCACGCACCTGTCCGGCGGCGCCCGCGCCGACTACGTCATCGTCGACGAGGCCCAGTTCTTCACCCCGGACCAGATCGACCAGCTCGCGCGCATCGTCGACGACCTGCGGCTGGACGTCTTCGCCTTCGGGATCACCACCGACTTCCGCACCAAGCTCTTCCCGGGGTCCCGGCGCCTGGTGGAGATGGCCGACCGGATCGAGGTGCTCCAGGTCGAGGCCCTGTGCTGGTGCGGCGCCCGTGCCACCCACAACGCCCGCACGGTGGGCGGGGAGATGGTCGTCGAGGGCGAGCAGGTCGTCGTCGGCGACGTCAACCGCCCCGGCGCGGACATCGGCTACGAGGTGCTCTGCCGCCGCCACCACATCCGGCGGATGACCGCGGCCGCGGCGCGCGCGGCGGCGATCTCGCCGGACGTCCTGCCGGTCGACTAGCTGCCGCCGGCCCCCGGCTGCGGCCGGGACCGGATCACGGTGAAGACGGCGCCCTCGGGGTCCGCCACGGTGGCCAGCCGGCCGTACTCGGAGTCGCGCGGCGTGCGGATGACCGTCCCGCCCAGGTCCGTCACCTGGCGGGCGGCGGCGTCGGTGTCGGCGACCTCGAAGTACGTCATCCAGTGCGCTCCGCGGTCGCGCGGCAGGGCCCGGCCGACGCCGTGGATCCCGCCGACCGGACGGCCGGCGAGGTGGAGCGTGAGGTAGTCGAAGTCGGTGGAGACGACCGCGTCGGTCTCCAGCCCGAAGACCACCGAGTAGAACTTGCCGACCAGCGAGGTCTCCCGGGTGACCAGCTCGTTCCAGACCGGCGCGCCCGGTACCCCGAAGACCTCGGTCCCGCGGTGGTGCCGGGCCTGCCACACCCCGAACACCGCGCCCATCGGGTCCGAGGCGACGGCCAGCCGTCCCGCGTCGTCCGCGTCCAGCGGGCCGACGCCCACCGTGCCGCCGCAGATCCGGATCAGCTCGGCGGTCTTGTCGGCGTCGTCCGTGGCGAAGTAGGTCGTCCAGGCGATCGGCAGGTGCCGGTCCCTGGGCAGCTCGCCGATGCCTGCCACGCTCTTCCCGTCCAGCGTGGCGCGCACGTACAGGCCCAGGGAATGCGGACCGGGGTGGAACTCCCAGCCGAACAGATGGCTGTAGAACTCCTGCGTGGCCTCGACGCTGTGAGCCAGCAGGCTGACCCAGCACGGGGTGCCGTGCGGGTGGCGGTTCCCTACCTCGGTCATCAATTCTCTCCTGGGGAGCAACGCTCGGGCTTGCAGGGGACGTGCCACAGCGATGCTCGCACCACCGGGTGTGCCGCGGACCGGGGCCGCGCCGCAGGTTTCCCGCGCCGGGTGACCACAATGGGCTTATGCATCCTGTCATTACCGTAACCGAATTGGCCGCGCTGCCGAAGGGCGTCCCGGGAGGCGCCGCCCTTCTGGACGTCCGCTGGCAACTGGGCGGGCCGCCCGGCCGTCCCGCGTACGAGGCCGGTCACCTGCCCGGCGCGCACTACGTCGACCTCGACACCGAACTCGCCGGACCGCCCGGGGCGGCGGGCCGCCATCCCCTCCCGGACCTCGCGGTGTTCACCGCCGCCATGCGCCGCGCGGGCGTCGGCCCGGACCGCGACGTCGTGGTCTACGACGGCGGTCCCGGCTGGGGCGCCGCCCGCGCGTGGTGGCTGCTGCGGTGGGCCGGGCACGAGCGGGTCCGCGTCCTGGACGGCGGCCTCGCGGCGTGGACCGCGGCGGGACTGCCCCTCGAGGCGGACGTCCCCGCCGACGAGGAGGGCG
Source organism: Streptomyces sp. PA03-1a (assembly GCF_033792805.1). Lineage (NCBI taxonomy): Bacteria > Bacillati > Actinomycetota > Actinomycetes > Kitasatosporales > Streptomycetaceae > Streptomyces > Streptomyces sp. PA03-1a. Next base: position 17,598 of record NZ_JARAVO010000187.1, on the reverse strand, counting down.
AGTTCACCGCGGCGCCGGGCGCGCTCCCCGTGCTCACCGCCGACGACGCGGCGGCACTGGCCCGCCGCGGCGTCCTCCTGGACGCCCGCGCGCCGGAGCGCTACCGGGGCGACACCGAGCCCATCGACCCAGTCGCCGGTCACATCCCCGGCGCGGTCAACGCCCCGACCACGGAGAACGTCGCCGCGGACACCGGAGTCTTCCTCGCCGCCGACGAACTGGCGGCGCGCTTCGGCAAGGCCGGCGCCATGCCCGGCGCCGAGGTCGGCGTCTACTGCGGCTCGGGCGTCTCCGGCGCCCACGAGGTGCTGGCCCTGGCGGTCGCCGGCATCCCCGCGGCGCTCTACGTCGGCTCCTGGAGCGAGTGGTCCACGGCGGGCCGGGACGTCGCGACCGGGCCGCAACCGGGCTGACAGGGCGCCGGCGGCTGGAGGCCGGCCCATACGGAGGACCGCACCGGGGCACCCCCTGAGGGGCGGCGTGCCCCGGTCAGTCCTGCTTCTTGCGCCGGCTCCCGAAGACGATCTCGTCCCAGCTCGGCACCGTCGCCCGCCGCCCCGGACGGACCCCGTCCGCCTCGGCCTGGCGGTCGGTGGAGCCGACCAGCCGGTCGCGGTGGGCGCCGACCGAACGCGGCATCAGGACGTCGGCGTACGCGGAGCCCGCGCCCGCACTCGCGGCGGGGGCCGGCGGCGCCTCCTCCTCCGCCCCGGGCGTGTCGGGACCGTCCTCCGCGACCGTGGCCGCGGCCGGCGTGTCGGGCGTGACGGAGGGCGGCCCCGCCTGGGCCGGCACCACCATGTCGCCGCGGAAGCTGGGGACCGCCTCCAGGAGGCTGGTCAGGGAGTCGCGCTCCTCCTCCGCCCGCTCCTCGGCGGTGCGTTCCGCCCGCTCGGCGCGGTCGGGCCGCTCCAGCGCACGGTCGCGCGGGAGCCGCGCGATCCGCGGCACGAAGGGGTAGCTCGGCTCCTGTGCGGCCTCCTGGGTCGTCTCCCCGATGAGCGCGCGCGCCTCGTCGTCCACGGCCTGGACGAGCCGGCGCGGCGGGTCGTACGTCCAGCTCGCGGAGTGCGGCTCACCGGCCACCCGGTAGACGAGGAGCACCTCCCAGGTGCCGTCGTCACGCCGCCAGGAGTCCCACAGGACGCTGTCCTTCTCGGCGCCGCGCAGCAGCAGCCGCTCCGCGACGGCCTCACCGAGCTGCGGACCGGTGCTCTCGCCCTGACGCCGCACCGCGGTCTTGCGGGCCCGCTCGGCCATGAAGGCGCGCTCCGCCAGCACGGGGCCCTCGAAGCGCCGGACGCGCTCCACCGGGATCCCGGCGAGCTGCGCGACCTCCTCGGCGGTGGCACCGGCTCGTATCCGCGCCTGGATGTCGCGCGGGCGCAGATGGCTCTCGACCTCGATCTCGATCTGGCCCAGCCGCGCCCGGTCGTTGCGGATGGCGGCACGCAGACGTTCGTCGATCGGAAGCGTGTACTCCGTGCTGTCGGCAGCCTTGAGCACCAGCCGTGTGCCGTCGTTGCTGACGGCCACGACACGCAGTTCGGGCACGGTTACCTCCCGGGTGGTGCCTGCCGACGTCACGTGCGTCGCTGCTCCCGATGGACGAGTGTGACCTGCCCGGGTGCAGCCTGCCACAACCTTGCTGAGTTTCCCGGCGTGTCGGGCATGTGCCGTGACTCGCCGTTATGGCACGGTTACCTATTTGCAACGCTGAGTGACCAAACGAACCACCCGGCGTCAAGTGTCTCCGGTTCGATCGACGGCACCCCGGGACGAGTGCGCCGTCTCCCCCCGGAGCCAGGATTTGTCACAGTACTCCATTTGGGCCACGTCGGTGGGGCGCCGCGCCGTCGAACTTCGCGCGCGCCAAGGGAGTTGGGTCGGGATCTTCACAAAAACCACACAAGTGGAACTATTCGCCGAGCACCCGCCGCAGGTAGTCGTTGCGGAACAGCCGGTCCGGGTCCAGCCGGTCGCGCAGGGCGGTGAACTCGGCGAAGCGCGGGTAGGCCTTGGCGAAGTAGTCCGCGTCCCGGGTGTGGATCTTGCCCCAGTGGGGGCGCCCCTGATGGGCGGTCATGATCTGCTCGACCGCCGTGAAGTACTCCTGGTACCGGCTGCCGCGGTACATGTGCACCGCGACGTACGCGGTGTCCCGGCCGGAGGCCGTCGACAGCGCGATGTCGTCCGCCGGGGCGACCCGCACCTCCACGGGGAAGCTGATCCTGAACCGCGAGGACTCGACCATGGACTTCAGTTCGCGCAGCACCTCCACCGCGGCCTCGCGCGGCACCGCGTACTCCATCTCCACGAAACGCACACGACGTGGATGGGTGAACACCTTGTACGGGATGTCGGTGTAGGCGCGGGCCGACAGGGCCCGGCTGGAGACCTGGGCGATGCCCGGGATGAGCGCGGGCGCCGCCCGGCCCACGGCGCAGGCCGCCTGGAAGACCCCGTTGGACAGGAACTCGTCGTCGATCCAGCCGCGCACGCCCGGGACCGGGGCGGCGGGCCCCTGGCTGCGGTTGTTCCGCTTGGTGTTGCAGCCGTCGGTGTGCGGGAACCAGTAGAACTCGAAGTGCTCGTTCTCCTCGACCAGTTGGTCGAACTCGGAGACCACCCGGTCGAAGCGCATGGGCTCCTCGCGCGCGGCGAGCAGGAAGAGCGGTTCGACCGCGAAGGTGAGCGCGCTGACCACGCCGAGCGCGCCCAGTCCGATCCGGGCGGCGGCGAAGACCTCGGCGTTCTCCTCCGCCGAGCAGGTGAGCACCGAACCGTCGGCGAGCACCAGTTCCAGCGCCTTGACCTGGGCGGCTATGGAGCCCGAGTCGCGGCCCGTGCCGTGGGTTCCGGTGCTGGTCGCGCCGGCCACGGTCTGTTCCATGATGTCGCCCATGTTCGTGAGGGACAGGCCCTCGGCGGCGAGCAGCGCGTTGAGGTGCTTGAGCTGGACGCCCGCCTCCACCGTGACCGTGCCGGCCTCGCGGTCGACGCCCCGCACCGCGGTCATCCGCTCGGGCCGGATCAGGACGCCCGAGGTCGCCGCCGTCGAGGTGAAGGAGTGCCCGGTGCCGACCGCCTTGGCCGGGAGCCCGTCCGCCGCCGCCTTGCGGAGCACGGCCGCCAGTTCGTCCACCGAGGCGGGTGACGCGGTCCGCGCGGGCAGGGCCCGCACGTTCCCCGCCCAGTTACGCCATGTGGCCTTCCCGGCGGTCCTGTTCGTCGTAGCCATGCGCACGCGTCCCCTCCAGCTCAGGCGCCGGCTCCAGCCGGCGGTACCCCAGGAAGGCCGCCACCACGGCGAGCGCCGCGGCGGAGGCGGGCACCGCGAACGCGGCCCGGGCCCCCGCCGCGTCGATCACCCACCCGGCCAGAGAGGCGCCGAGCGCCACACCGACCGCGAGCCCCGTGCTCGTCCACGTCATGCCCTCGGTCAGCTTCGCGCGCGGTACCAACTGCTCGACGAGCGCCATGGTGGTGACCATCGTCGGTGCGATGGACAGGCCCGCGACGAACAGCGCCACGGCCAGGAACGTCAAGTTCCCGACCAGTAGTGGCGGGATCATACTCACGGCCATGGCCGCCACGCCCAGGAGGAAGCGGCGGGAAGCCGTTCCCGCCGGCTTCATCAGGCCGAAAAGCACCCCCGCGAGGCAGGAACCCGCCGCGTACACCGCGAGCACCACGCTGGCCGCGGCCTTGTGGCCCTGCTCCTCGGCGAAGGCCACGGTGTTGACGTCCACGGCACCGAAGAGCGCCCCGGTCGCGACGAAGGTCAGCACGAGCACCTGCAGCCCGCGGGAGCGCAGCGCGGAGCCGGGGGTGTGCTGTTCGCGAGGGTGGGGCGGCGGTTCGGTGGCGCGCTGCGCGCTCAGCAGCCACACCCCGGCGGCCAGGAAGAGCACGGCCAGCAGCGGCCCCGCCTCCGGGAACCAGATCGTGCACAGCCCGATCGACAGGATCGGGCCCACGATGAAGCAGACCTCGTCGACGACGGACTCGAAGGAGTAGGCGGTGTGCAGCAGCGCGGGCGACCCCCGGTGGATCATGGCCCACCGTGCCCGCACCATGGCGCCCAGGCTCGGGGTCGTCCCCGCCGGCGCGACGCAGACGAAGAGCGCCCAGTCCGGAGCCCCGGTCCGAACGCACACCAGCAGGCCCGCCACCGCCAGCACCGTCACCCCGGCCGCCGGGCGCAGCACCCTGCGCTGGCCGTACCGGTCGACCAGGCGGGAGACCTGCGGACCCAGCGCCGCCCCGGCCAGTGCCAGGGTGGCCGCCAGGGCGCCCGCGATCCCGTAGCGGCCGGTGACCTGGGACATCATCGTCACGATGCCGATGCCGAGCATGGACAGCGGCATCCGGCCGATGAAGCCCGCCGCCGAGAAACCCCTGGTCCCCGGAGTGGAGAAGATCGCGCGATAGGGACTGGGCACAGGGCGCTCCAACGGCTTCGTCGCCGATGTTCGGGGGCTGAGGTAGAGGCCGGAGTAAGGAATGTGACTGCCTCACACAGCTTACAAAGGGAGCGCAAGCGAATTTTCCCGGTTCTTCGGCCGTCACCGCCGGGTGGCAGGATCGGAACATGTCCGATCACACCGAGGCCGGCACCGCCACTCCGTACGACGCACTGCTCCTGCTGTCCTTCGGGGGGCCCGAGGGGCCCGACGACGTCGTCCCCTTCCTGGAGAACGTCACGCGCGGCCGTGGCATCCCCCGCGAGCGCCTGAAGGAGGTGGGGCAGCACTACTTCCTCTTCGGCGGGGTCAGCCCCATCAACGCGCAGAACCGCGAGCTGCTGGAGGCGCTGCGCAAGGACTTCGCCGAGCACGGCCTCGACCTGCCCGTGTACTGGGGCAACCGCAACTGGTCGCCCTACCTCACCGACACGCTGCGCGAGCTGGCCGGGGACGGCCACCGCAGGGTCCTGGTCCTGGCCACCAGCGCGTACGCCTCCTACTCCGGCTGCCGGCAGTACCGCGAGAACCTCGCCGACTCCCTGGCCGCCCTCGAGGCCGAAGGACACCCCGTCCCCCGCGTGGACAAGCTGCGGCACTACTTCAACCACCCCGGCTTCGTCCGGCCCATGACCGACGCGGTGCTGACCGCCCTCGCCACGCTGCCCGAGGACGTCCGGGTCGGGGCGCACCTGGCGTTCACCACCCACTCGATCCCCACCGCGGCCGCCGACACCTCGGGCCGGCCCGAGGCGCACACCGAGGACGGAGCCGGCGGCGCCTACGTCGCCCAGCACCTGGACACCGCCCGGGTGATCGCCGACGCCGTCCGCGAGGCCACCGGCACCGACCGCCCGTGGAAGCTGGTCTACCAGTCCCGCAGCGGCGCCCCCCACATCCCGTGGCTGGAGCCCGACATCTGCGACCACCTGGAGGAGCTGCACGCCTCCGGCGCACCCGCCGCCGTCATGGTGCCGATCGGCTTCGTCTCCGACCACATGGAGGTCAAGTACGACCTCGACACCGAGGCGACCGCCAAGGCCGCGGAACTGGGCCTGCCCGTCGCCCGTGCCGCCACCGTGGGAGCGGACCCGCGCTTCGCGGCCGCCGTGCGCGAGCTGGTGCTGGAGCGCGCCGCCACCGAGCGGGGCCTGACCCCCGAGCGGTGCGCGCTGGGCGCGCTCGGGCCCAGCCACGACGTGTGCCCCGTGGGCTGCTGCCCGGCGCGCAGCCCGCGGCCCGCTGCCGCGGGCGCCGAGTGACCGACGTACCCGAACGCACGAGGAGTACCGTGAACGACCACCTCAAGGACGAACTCCTGGCCGTGGCCCTCGAGGCCGCCCGCAGGGCGGGCGAGCTGCTGCGCGACGGCCGCCCGGCCGACCTCGGTGTGGCCGCCACCAAGAGCAGCCCGATCGACGTCGTCACCGAGATGGACATCGCCGCGGAGAAGCTGATCGCCTCCTTCGTCATCGAGCGCCGTCCGGACGACGGGCTCCTGGGCGAGGAGGGCGCCAGCACCCCGGGCACCAGCGGGGTCCGGTGGGTGATCGACCCGCTGGACGGGACCGTGAACTACCTGTACGGCCTGCCGTCGTGGGCCGTGAGCATCGCGGCCGAGCGGGACGGCGAGACGCTCGTCGGGGTCGTCGAGGCCCCGATGCGCGGCGAGAGCTACCGCGCGGTGCTGGGCCGGGGCGCGTGGGTGGGTGACCGGCCGGCGGCCGTGCGCCCGGCGCCGCCGATGGACCAGGCGCTGATCGGCACCGGCTTCGGCTACCTGCAGGAGCGGCGCGAGGGCCAGGCGAGGGTGCTGCGCGAGCTGGTGCCGCAGGTGCGGGACATACGTCGCGGCGGATCCGCCGCCATCGACCTGTGCGACGTGGGCTGCGGCCGCCTCAACGGCTACTACGAGCGCGGGCTGAACCCGTGGGACTACACGGCGGGTGCGCTGTTCGCCCGCGAGGCCGGTGCCCTGACCGGCGGCCGCCCCGGGGTGCCGGAGTCCACGGAGCTGACCGTGGCGGCCCCGCCGGGACTGTTCGAGCCCCTGCAGCGCCGGCTCGACGAACTCGGCGCCTGGCACGACTGAGGGCCGCTGACGCCCCCCGTGACGGCCGGCCGCGCCGTGCGGAACCGGCGGCGGGCACGCGAACGCCCCGGCACCTGTCCAGGTGTCCGGGGCGCGGCGTTCGGCTGTGCCGCCCTGGGCGATCTCAGGCGATCTTGGGCAGCACCTGGACGCCGTGCTCAGCGGCGAGGCGGCGCAGGTCGGCCAGTTCGGCCTCCTCGACCTCGGCCAGGAACTCGTCCCCGTCCTCGCGGGCGCGCAGAAGGTCCGATTCGGTGCTGTGTATGCGCTGCAGGATTCCAGTGGTGAATGCGTCCATCAGGTGGCGCCCCCTCGTCGTCGTGGGTTGACACAGGGATATTCGGGGTCGTGCGATGTGCGGGGTCGTTCGTTCACAGGTCTTGTCCGGGGACCCCTCGGATCACACAGCGGCTACTGCCACGGGAGTTGCGGACGCCCTGGGGGCGTGATCGGGGGTGTGCAGTCGTCCTCCCCAGGCCCGCCGGAGGGGAAACCTCCGGGACGCGAAGAATTGGGCGCCAACTGCTCTTACCCCTGTTTTACGGCCTCCCGGTGCAGGATGGAGGGGCGTTCAGCCTGCGCACGCGGGCTGTGCACGGCTCTTTGAGAAGTGCCTAGGGAAGGAACAGCGCCTTGCGCGTACTGGTCGTCGAGGACGAGCAACTGCTCGCCGATGCGGTAGCCACCGGACTACGCCGTGAGGCCATGGCCGTCGACGTCGTCTACGACGGCGGCGCCGCCCTGGAGCGGATCGGGGTCAACGACTACGACGTCGTCGTCCTCGACCGCGACCTGCCGGTCGTCCACGGGGACGACGTGTGCCGCAAGCTCGTGGAGCTGGGCCTGCCGACCCGCGTCCTGATGCTGACCGCCGCGGGCGACGTCAGCGACCGCGTGGAGGGGCTGGAGCTGGGCGCGGACGACTACCTCCCCAAGCCCTTCGCCTTCACCGAGCTGACCGCCCGCGTGCGGGCCCTCGGGCGCCGTACGACGGCGCCGCTGCCGCCGGTGCTGGAGCGTTCCGGGATCAAGCTCGACCCCAACCGCCGCGAGGTGACCCGGGAGGGCCGGCAGGTCCACCTGGCCCCCAAGGAGTTCGCGGTGCTGGAGGTGCTGCTGCGCAGCGAGGGGGCCGTGGTCTCCGCGGAGCAGTTGCTGGAGAAGGCCTGGGACGAGAACACCGACCCCTTCACCAACGTCGTGCGCGTCACCGTCATGACGCTGCGCCGCAAGCTCGGGGAGCCCGCGGTGATCGTCACCGTGCCCGGCTCCGGTTACCGGATCTGATCCGCCGTGCCCGCGCCCTCGTCCTCGCCGACGACCCCGCCCGCGTCGCAGGCCATCCCGCCCAAGCCCACCTGGGACCCGAAGCCGGCCGCCCGCCCCATGCCGCTGCTGCGCCCCACGATCCGGATAAGGCTCACCCTGCTCTACGGCGGCATGTTCCTGATCGCCGGGGTGATACTGCTGTGGATCATCTACCTGCTGGCGGCCCAGGCCATCCGCCAGGGCACCGAGGCGCAGTTCCACGTCGAGGCCGGCCGGCTGTCGCTCACCGGGCTGTGTCCCGAGCTGCCCACGGGCCCGACCAACCCCGACGCCTTCAACAAGGCCTACGTCCACTGCCTGGCGGTGCAGCGCGAGACCGCCCTGAACGTCCTGCTCAAGCGCTCGCTGTTCGCGCTCGTCGGTCTCGCCGTGCTCGCCTTCGCCTTCGGCTACCTGCTGGCCGGCCGTGTGCTGGCGCCGCTCGGCCGGATCACCCGCACCGCGCGCGGCGTGGTGAGCTCCGACCTGACCCAGCGGATCCACCTGACCGGCCCGGACGACGAGCTCAAGGAGCTGGCGGACACCTTCGACGACATGCTGGAGCGCCTGGAGCGGTCCTTCGACGCCCAGCGGCGCTTCGTCGCCAACGCCTCCCACGAGCTGAGAACGCCGCTGGCGATCACCCGCACGCTGCTGGAGGTCCAGCTCGCCGACCCCAACGCCTCCCCGGACATGGCACAGCTGGGGAAGAACCTGCTCGTCACCAACACGCGCAGCGAGCAGCTGGTGGAGGGCCTGCTGCTGCTCGCCCGCAGCGACAACGAGATCGTCGACCGCAAACCGGTGGACCTCGCCGAGGCCGCCACCCAGGCGCTGGAGCAGACCCGCAGCGAGGCCGACGCCAAGGGCGTGGAGCTGCGTGCCGCGCTGGGCGAGGCGGTCGTCCAGGGCAACGGGGTCCTGCTGGAGCGCATCGCGCTGAACCTGGTGCAGAACGCCGTCCGGTACAACGTCGCGGACGAGGGCTGGGTGGAGGTCACCACGGGCGTCGAGGCGGGCTCCGCGGTCCTGGCGGTCGTCAACACCGGGCCCGTCGTCCCCGCGTACGAGATCGACAACCTGTTCGAACCCTTCCGCCGGCTGGGCAACGAGCGCACGGGCAGTGACAAGGGCGTCGGTCTCGGGCTCTCCATCGCCAAGTCCGTCGCCCGGGCCCACGGCGGCACGATCAGCGCGGTCCCGCGCGAGGGAGGTGGCCTGGTCATGCGGGTTGTCATCCCCGTGTGACCCGTCACACGACACCCCCGGAGACGTGTTCGCTTTGCGCTGAATTTTGCGGTCTGCGCGCCTCGGGGGCATGCTGTGAGCGATCACACATACGATTCCGGTCGCGGGTACTCTCCGTGATGGCGACCTCCGGGAAAAGACCGGAAAAATCCATGTTTCCGCAGGTCATGATCACGGGAAGTACACGTGGAGGCGCGAGCAAGGTGCGACAAGCGGGCCGTTTCCGGTCATGACCGGCAGCGGATGCGATCACCTCTTCGGGGGTGCGTTTGGGTGTCGATTGAGTAACGGCACTTGATGTAAGGCAAAATCTCCGCTTCGGGCCGGGCACAAGACCGGCCTCCCGTGCGTTACGTGCGCTGGAGACACCGCAGACACCCAGAGGGGGAGAGCGATACATGGCTACTGATTACGACACCCCACGCAAGACCGACGATGATGTCAACGAGGACAGCATCGAGGAACTCAAGGCCAGGCGGAACGACAAGTCGACCTCGACGGTCGACGTCGACGAGTTCGACCAGGCCGAGTCCCTCGAGCTGCCCGGAGCCGACCTCTCCAATGAGGAGCTGTCGGTCCGGGTGCTGCCCCGGCAGGCGGACGAGTTCACCTGCATGAGCTGCTTCCTCGTGCACCACCGCAGCCAGCTGGCGACGGAGAAGAACGGCAACCCGATCTGCCGCGACTGCGCGGCCTGACGGAGAGCCGGACCGTGGCGAGCGACGACGAGCGGGGCCATGAGGCCTCGCTCGCGGGCGCAACGGAGGGGCCGGCGGGCGATCTCGTCCCGTTCCGTCCCCCCGGCCGTGCTGCACGGGCACGGGCACGCGCCAAGGCGGCGCTGAACACCTTCGTCGACGGGCTCGTCGAGACGGCCCCGAGGGTCCCCGTCAGGGACCTGGAGACGCTTCGCCGCCAGTTCCCCGGGCTCGGGCCCGAGGAACTGGCCGACAAGCTGGTGAACGCCGCCACGATGGGCACCGCGACGGTCGGCGCCGGCATCGGCGCCGCCGCCATGCTGCCCACCCCGCCGGCCATGCCGGCGGAGCTGGCCTCGGAGACCCTCGGCGTCGCCCTGGTCGAGTACAAGCTCATCGCCGAGCTGCACGAGGTCTACGGGCTGCGCGCCCCGGGCACGCTGCGTCAGCGGTCGACGATGTACCTCGCCGAGTGGACCGAGCGGCGCGGGATCGACTTCTCCAAGCCGTCCACGCTGAACATCGCCCTCGGCGGCAGGATGAAGCGCGAGCTGCGCCAGCAGCTGATGAAGCGCACCATGCGCAACCTGCCGACACTGACCCCGTTCATGGTCGGCGCGGCCGTCGGTGCCGTGATGAACCGGCGCGACACCAAGAAGCTCGCGGAGCAGATCCGCAAGGACCTGCGCGTCCGCCAGGTGCCCTGGGGCCTGCTGTCCGCCGAGGAGGAGCCCCCGCCCGCGCTCGGGCCCGGTGGCTGAGCCACCCGGCACCGGGCACCCCGTGCCGGGGCGCCCGTCCGCTCAGACGCGCACGTCCCGCAGGGCCGCGGCCAGGCGCTCGGGCGAGCGGGTCGACAGGTACAGGTAGGGCGTCGGGTCGTCCGGGTCGGTGACCTCGACCTTGAGCGCGGTCGGCACGTACGCGCGCAGCAGCATGAAGGCGCGCGGATCGGCCTTGTACGACCGCCAGGCCACGGCCTCGTCCCGGTCCAGCACCGTGGCCTCGCCGAGCGCCGTCACGGGGATCTTCGCGTCCCCGGCCACCAGCGAACCGGCGACCACCCGCAGCCGCGGCGAGCCGTACGCGCTGACCAGGGCCGCTCCGGCGGCCGTACCGCCCACCAGCCCGCCGAGCAGCGCCAGGGGGCCGAAGGGCAGCAGGATCAGCGCCAGTGAGACGCCCGCGCCGACGGCGAGGCCCCACCACGAACGCGGCGCGGTCAGCCGCTCCTCATAGCTCATGACGGTCATGACACCAAGCTTGTCATGCCGTGTCCTCAGCGCCCGCCCCGGGACCGCAGCCTCGTCAGCGCGTGCGCCGCGCGCGGGGGACGCCGCAGTCCCGTGGCGACCTGCTTGGCCCAGTCGGTCGCGGCGGTCGGCAGGGCGGCGTCCAGGACGGCGGAGGACCGGGCGTCGGTGCCCACCAGGTAGCGGGGGAGCGGCCGCGGTGCCGTGAGCGCCCTCAGCACCGTGCGCGCCACCGGGCGCGGCGAGGGCAGCTCCCGCTTGATCATCTCCTCCGCGGCCTCGTACTGGTGCCGGTAGGCGGAGTTGCGGCGCTGCGGGAGCCGGCTCGCGCCGCGCTGCCAGATGTCCGTGCCGTACGAGCCGGGCTCCACCAGTACGACCTTGACCCCGAACGGGGCGGCCTCCATCCGCAGCGCGTCCGTCACCGCCTCCAGGCCCTGCTTGCTGGCGCAGTACCAGCCGAGCAGCGGCATCGAGACCCGCCCGGAGATCGACGAGATGTTGACGATCCGCCCCGCGCGCCGGGCCCGCATCGTGGGCAGCACCAGGCGGGCGATGCGCGCCGGGGCCACCAGGTTCGTCTCCAGTTGCTGCCGGACCTGCTCGTCGTCGACGTCCTCGATCGCGCCGGGCTGGGCGATCCCGGCGTTGTTCACCACCGCCCACGGGCCGCCGTCCGTCATCGTGGCGATCTCGGTGAACGCCCGGACGGAGGACGTGGCGTCCGTGACGTCCAGCAGCACGGTGCGCACCGACGCGCCGGTGCGCTCCACCGCCTCCCGCAGCGCCTCCGCCTTCTCCTCGCTCCGTACCGTCCCGATGACGTCGAAACCGGCGTGGGCGAGTTCCAGGGTGGTGGCGAGGCCGATCCCGCACCCGGCTCCTGTGACGACGACGGACCTGGGGGTCATGTGGTGCTCCAAGGGAGGGTGCTCCGGTGATGGGCGGGCCGCGGGGCCGCAAGGACAACGGCCGGGCGGCGGGAATGGATCCCGCAGGAGGGTAGGGTCTCCCGCGTGAGTGGAGCTACGACCGACGCCGGCCCGGACCGCCCGGGCCTGACACCGCCGAGCGACGCCGTCGCGCCCGAGCGGCACCCCGACGCCCCCGCTCCCGGCGAACCGCTGGGCGCGCACTACGACCACTGCTTCGGCTGTGGCGGGGCGCAGCCGCACGGCCTGCACCTGGAGGCCACGGCCGGTGAGGGCGTCAGCGTGACCGCGGAGTTCAGGGTCCAGCCCGCCCACCAGGGCGCCCCGGGCCTGGCGCACGGCGGTGTGCTGGCCACGGCGCTCGACGAGACGCTCGGCTCGCTGGCCTGGCTGCTGCGGACCATCGCCGTGACAGGCCGCCTGGAGACCGACTTCGTGCAGCCCGTGCCGGTCGGCGCCACCCTCCACCTGGAGGCCCGCTGCACCGCCGTGGCCGGGCGCAAGATCTACTCCACCGCGGTCGGCCGCATCGGCGGCCCCGACGGCCCGGTCGCCGTCCGTGCGGACGCGCTGTTCATCGAGGTCAAGCTGGAGCACTTCACGGACAACGGCCGCCCCGAGGAGATCCGGGCCGCGATGTCCGACCCCGACCAGGTCAAGGTCGCGCGCGCCTTCGAGGTGAACCCGTGACCGGCGGCGGTCGCCCCCCGGTCGACGTCCTCATCCACCGTTTGCACGAGGACGTCCCGATTCCTTCGTACGGGCACCCGGGCGACGCCGGGGCCGACCTCGTCACCACCGAGGCGGCCGAACTGGCCCCCGGTGAGCGTGCCGTGCTGCCCACGGGCGTGTCGATCGCGCTGCCGTACGGCTACGCCGCCTTCGTGCACCCGCGCTCGGGCCTGGCCGCGAGGTGCGGAGTGGCGCTCGTGAATGCCCCGGGAACGGTTGATGCCGGGTACCGTGGGGAGATCAAGGTGATCGTGGTCAACCTGGACCCGCGCGAGAGCGTACGGTTCGCAGCAGGGGACCGGATCGCCCAACTGGTCGTCCAGCAGGTCGAGCGGGTCCGCTTCCACGAGGTGGCGGAGCTGCCCGGCTCGGAACGGGCGGCAGGGGGCTTCGGCTCCACGGGGGGTCATGCTGCGGTGGATGGCTCGCCGGTCGGTCCGTCCGGCAATGGATACGCATCGGTCATCGCTGACCGGGAAGGACAGTGACGTGTTCCGTCGTCGTCGCAAGGAGCGCGGAGACGCCCTCGACGAGCTCGAGGCCGAGGGCCCTGACGAGCTGGCCGAAGACGCCGAGGAGTCGGACGACTCCATGGAGTCCCGTCGGTACAACCTTCCGCCCGCCCCCAGGCCGGACGGCCCGTGGGACGTGAGCGAGGTCAGGGACCCGGCCGAGGGCCGGGTCGACCTGGGCGGGCTGTTCGTGCCCGGTGTGCAGGGCATGGAGCTGCGCGTCGAGGTGGCCGGGGAGTCCATCGTCGCCGCGACCGTGGTGCTCCGGGAGAGCGCCGTCCAGCTGCAGGGCTTCGCCGCCCCCAAGTCGGAGGGCATCTGGGGCGAGGTCCGCGACGAGATCGCGTCCGGCATCACCAAGCAGGGCGGCATCGTCGACGAGGTCGAGGGTCCGCTGGGCTGGGAGCTGCGCGCCCAGGTCCCGGTGCAGCTGCCCAACGGCGCCAACGGCGTCCAGGTCGTGCGCTTCGTCGGCTGTGACGGCCCGCGCTGGTTCCTGCGGGGCGTCATCTCCGGGCAGGGCGCCGTCCAGCCCGAGACCGCCGGCCTGCTGGAGCAGATCTTCCGCGACACGGTCGTCGTCCGCGGCGAGTCGCCGATGGCGCCGCGCGACCCGATCGTGCTGAAGCTGCCCAACGACGCCCAGATGGTGCCCGAGGGCATCGCCCAGGAGGAGGCCGGTCGCTTCTCCGACGGCATCGACCCGATGCGTCGCGGACCGGAGATCACCGAGGTGCACTGAACCCCGGGGCCCAGTGCCCCGGCCACGCCGAACGCCCGTGGGCCGACCTGTGAGAACAGGTCGGCCCACGGGCGTTTTCGCAGGTCACCGGGGTGAACGTCAAAGGTCCGTCAAGGCGCCGTGAGGGCCCGTATGGAAGCCGTCAACGAGGCCCGCGTACGGCGGGGACGGAGGTTTCCTGGCCTGGTAAACGTTCGATCCGAAGCTAGGAGCACACGATGGCCGACCTGGCCTTCGTGGTCACCACGATCGCGGTCTTCGCGCTGGTGGCCCTCATCGCCAAGGGGGTGGCGAAGCTGTGAGCGCCGAGAACGTCGTCGGACTCGTCGTCGCCGTCGCCCTGCTGGGCTACCTGATCCTGGCGCTCGTCCGACCCGAGAGGTTCTGAGTTCCGGACATGGGCCCCATCACCGCTGACGTGCTCCAGGTCACCGCCCTCATCGTGGCGCTGGCCCTGGTGTACCGCCCCTTCGGCGACTACATGGCCGCCGTCTACACCTCCGACCGTCACCTGCGGGTCGAGCGGCTGATCTACCGCTGCTTCGGCGCCGACCCGGACGCCGAGATGCGCTGGCCCGCCTACCTCAGGGCGGTGCTGGCCTTCTCCTTCGTGGGCGTGCTGTTCCTGTACCTGTTCCTGCGGCTCCAAGACCACCTCCCGCTGTCGCTCGGCTTCGCCGCCATCACGCCCGACCAGGCGTTCAACACCGCGGCCTCGTTCGTGACCAACACGAACTGGCAGTCGTACATGGGTGAGAACGCCATGGGCCACGCCGCCCAGACCGCGGGGCTGGCCGTGCAGAACTTCGTCTCGGCGGCGGTCGGCATGGCCGTGGCCGTGGCGCTGGTCCGCGGCTTCGTGCGCTCGCGCACCGGTGAGCTCGGCAACTTCTGGGCCGACATGGTCCGCGGCACCGTCCGCATCCTGCTGCCCGTGGCGTTCGTCGCCGCGATCGTGCTGGTGGGCTTCGGGGCGATCCAGAACTTCGCCGGCTGGCACGAGATCACCACCCTCGCCGGCGGCCACCAGACGCTGACCGGAGGCGCGGTGGCCTCCCAGGAGGCCATCAAGGAGCTCGGCACCAACGGCGGCGGCTTCTACAACGTCAACTCCGCCCACCCCTTCGAGAACCCGGACGCGTTCACCAACCTCTTCGAGATCTTCCTGATGCTGGTGATCCCGCTCTCGCTGACCCGCACCTTCGGGAAGCTGGTCGGCAACATCAGGCAGGGCTACGCGATCCTCGCGGCGATGGGCCTGATCTGGATCGGCTTCGTCACGCTGATGACCTGGGTCGAGTTCGCGCACCCCGGCTCGGCGAACCAGATCGCGGGCGCCGCCATGGAGGGCAAGGAACAGCGCTTCGGCGTCGGCGCCTCGTCGCTGTTCGCGGTGAGCACCACCTTGACGTCGACCGGCGCGGTGGACTCCTTCCACTCCTCCTTCACCGGCCTCGGCGGAGGCATCACCCTGCTCGGGATGATGCTGGGCGAGATCGCCCCGGGCGGTGTCGGCTCCGGCCTCTACGGCATCCTGATCATGGCGATCATCGCGGTGTTCATCGCCGGCCTGATGGTCGGCCGCACCCCGGAGTACCTGGGCAAGAAGATCGGCACCCGCGAGATCAAGCTCGCCGCCCTCTACATCCTGGTCACCCCGACCGTCGTGCTGGTCTTCACCGCCCTGGCGATGGCCCTGCCGACCCCGCCGCACTCCATGCTCAACAGCGGGCCGCACGGCTTCTCCGAGGTCCTGTACGCCTACACCTCCGCCGGCAACAACAACGGCTCCGCCTTCGCCGGCCTGAGCGCCAACACGCAGTGGTACAACACCACGCTCGGCCTCGCGATGCTCCTCGGGCGCTTCGTGCCGATGGTCTTCGTCCTGGCCCTGGCCGGTTCGCTCGCCCGGCAGAAGCCGGTGCCTGCCACCGCGGGCACCCTGCGCACCGAGAAGCCGCTCTTCGCGAGCCTGCTCGTCGGCGCGATCCTGATCATCACCGCACTGACCTACTTCCCGGCGCTCGCCCTCGGCCCGCTCGCGGAAGGCCTGTCATGAGCCGTGCGACCACCCCCACCCCCGTAGAGGAAACCATGTCCACCGACACGCCCGTACGCGCGCCCGAGGGAGGACTGGCACCGCACGCCCCGGACGCGGGCCACGGCGCCCGTGTCTCGGGCGGGCTCTTCGACCCGGCCCAGCTGCTGCGGTCCCTCCCGGACGCCCTGCGCAAGCTCGACCCCCGGGTGATGGTCAAGTCGCCCGTCATGTTCGTGGTCCTGATCGGCTCGGTGCTCACCACGGTGCTGGCGCTGCTCTCCCCGGCCGACTGGTTCGGCTGGGCGATCACCGCATGGCTCTGGCTCACCGTGATCTTCGCCAACCTCGCGGAGGCCGTCGCCGAGGGCCGCGGCAAGGCCCAGGCCGACACGCTGCGCCGGGCCAAGACCGACACCGTCGCCCGCCGTCTCATGGACGGCGCCGAGGAGCGCGTGCCGGGGACGGAACTGCGCGTCGGCGACCTGGTGGTCTGCGAGGCGGGCGACGTGATCCCGGGTGACGGTGACGTCGTGGAGGGCGTCGCGTCGGTCGACGAGTCGGCGATCACCGGTGAGTCGGCGCCGGTCATCCGGGAGTCCGGTGGTGACCGCAGCGCGGTCACGGGCGGCACGAAGGTGCTGTCGGACCGGATCGTCGTCCGCATCACGACCAAGCCCGGTGAGACCTTCATCGACCGGATGATCGCCCTCGTGGAGGGCGCGGCCCGGCAGAAGACGCCCAACGAGATCGCGCTGAACATTCTGCTGGCCTCGCTGACCATCGTCTTCCTGCTCGCGGTCGTCACCCTGCAGCCGTTCGCGATCTACGCGGGCGCCGAGCAGTCGATGATCGTCCTGGTCGCGCTGCTGGTCTGCCTCATCCCGACGACGATCGGCGCCCTGCTGTCGGCGATCGGCATCGCCGGCATGGACCGCCTGGTGCAGCGCAATGTGCTCGCCATGTCCGGCCGGGCCGTCGAGGCCGCCGGCGACGTGTCCACCCTGCTGCTCGACAAGACCGGGACCATCACCCTCGGCAACCGCCAGGCCGCGGAGTTCGTGCCCGTGGCGGGCGCGGACGAGGCCGGGCTCGCCGACGCCGCGCAGTTGTCTTCGCTGGCCGACGAGACGCCCGAGGGCCGTTCCGTCGTCGTCCTGGCGAAGGAGAAGTACGGCCTCCGCGAGCGAAACGAGGGCGAGCTCGGGCACGCCGCGTTCGTGCCCTTCACCGCGCAGACCCGTATGTCCGGCGTCGACGTCGACGGCCGCCAGATCCGCAAGGGCGCGGCCGGCGCGATCGCCGCCTGGGTCAGCGGGAACGGCGGCACCGTCGCCCCCGACGCGCAGCGCACCGTCGACACCATCTCCGCCGCCGGCGGCACCCCGTTGCTGGTCGCGGTCAAGGAGGACGGCGCGGCCCGCGTGCTGGGTGTCATCCACCTGAAGGACGTGGTCAAGGAGGGCATGCGGGAGCGATTCGACGAGCTGCGGCGGATGGGCATCCGCACGGTGATGATCACCGGTGACAACCCGCTGACGGCCAAGGCGATCGCGGACGAGGCGGGGGTCGACGAC
>NZ_JARAVO010000186.1:0-19970 GCF_033792805.1 Streptomyces sp. PA03-1a | reverse complement strand
GGCTCGGAGATATTTATAAGCAACAGGAGCGCGGTGGGGTCGGGGACGGGCTGCCGGAGGGTGATGGTGGCTTCGGCGATGCGCTGTCCGGCGGAGGAGGCGGTGGCGGCGAATTGTCCGCCGGGGCCGAGGACGGGGGTGCCGGGGCCGCCGACGGAGTAGGCGCGGGTCTGGTGGACGGCGCCGAGCTTCTTGGGGAAGCCCTGAACCCAGCCGCGGGCCATGGCGGAGTCGTTGTCGACGTAGATGTAGGGGCACCAGGAGACGGGGGTGCCGTCGTGGTGGGCGTCCAGGGTGATGAAGAACTCGCGGTACTGGGAGCGCGCGGGGTCGAGGTACTCCAGGTGGGTGGAGGAGTACTGCCAGTCGATGAACATCGCGACGCCGCGGCCGGCGGAGTCCGGGTCGGGGGTCAGCCCCTCGGGCAGGGTCGTCGCGGCCGTGTCGGGGTCGGTGAAGAACTCGACGGCGACGACGGTGCCGGCGTAGTGCCACGGCGGGGCCGGCGCCAGGTTCGCGATGCCGCGGGGCGAGAGGGGGACGGTGTAGCCCTTCATGACGCGCACTCCTTCACGAGAGAACCAGTTGAAACGATACGTATCGTTTCGCCGATGACGACCTTAGCAGGCGCCTACCGAATAGCGAAACGATACGTATCGTTGCACTCGTGAGTTGGTCGTCACTTCCGGTTCGGTGGCCAGTGCGGTGGGCCGGTTCTGCACCGAAGACCCTCGACGCGGCACGGGACGTCCTGTCGGCACAGGTTCACCAGCCACTGCCCATCGAACCGCGGGTGTCGGCCCTGCGTCGGCGGTGCTCAAGCTGTCAAGCCCTCAATGGCCACGGGAAGACGGCGCGGGCCGCGCAGCACCGCGTTGGCGCGGTACGGCGGCGGGTCCTCGACCAGCCGGGAGAACTGGACCCGGCGGAAGAGTTCGGGCACGGCCGCATGGAGTTCCATGCGGGCGAGAGGGGCGCCGAAGCAGTAGTGGATGCCGGTGTAGAAGCCCAAGTGCTCGTTGTCCTTGCGGTCGGGGTCGAACCGATCGGGGTCCTCGAAGCGCCGGGGATCGCGATTGGCCGCAGCCAGCATGAGCCAGACCGGCGAGCCCTTGGGGATCGTGGTGCCGGCGACGTCGATGTCGGCCAGGGCGGTGGTCCACGGGACGAACTGGACCGGAGGCTCGTACCGCAGCACCTCCTCGACGAGCGGGACGGCCAGGTTCGGCTCCCTCTGGAGCCGATCGAGGACGTCGGGGTGGCGCAGCAGGGTGAGGGTTGTGTTGGTGATCGCGTTGACGGTGGTCTCGTGGCCGGCGACCAAGAGCAGCACCGCGGTGGCCTCCAGGTCTGCCGGTGTCATCTCGGGGGCGAGCGCGCTGAGCATTCCGGGGCCGGGGTGGCGGCGTTTGCTCTCGATCAGATCGGTCAGATAGGCGCCGATGTCCTGGCGTGCCCGCTGTGCCCTGTCCGCGCCGCCGTCGTCGCCGGAGCGGGGATCGAGTGACGACGCCAGGGCGTCCGCCCAGACGTGGAAGCGTGGTTCGTCCTCGCGCGGCACGCCGAGGACCTTGCAGATGGCGGTGACGGGAAGGGGGTAGGCGAAGTCCTCGACAATGTCGACCTGACCCTTGCCGGCGAAGGCATCGAGCAGCTCCGTGACGACCTTGGCCAGTTCTCCGCGCAGGCCGTCGAGGAATCTGGGGCTGTGCGGCGGGCCGAACGGCCGGTTGATCGTGCTGCGCAGCCGGTCGTGCAAGGGCGGGTCGGTGAAGATGAAGCTGGGCGGCAGGCCGGACTCCACCGGTTGCCCGATGCGGGCGAAGCCAGGTGAACGGTTGCTCGTGTCATTGCTCAGCCGCGGATCGTTGGCCAGGCCCCGCACCTCGTCATAGGTGCTGACCAGATAGGTGCCGTCGTCCTCCCGCCTGACCGGTTGCTTGCGCAGTTCCGCGTAGAGCGGGTACGGATCGGCCCGATTGGCGTAGTCGGTGATCTGCGCGGAGATGGGGCCGGGCGTCATGACGTCTCCTGAAAGCTCCGGGCCGCGCATGGCGGGTGGCAGGGCGTGTGACGGAACGAAGAACTGGACACGCCGTTCGCTCGGTGATGTGGCCCGTCAGCTTGACCGTGGCCCCATGGGTGGGCAGACGGGGCTCCGGGAAGGCCGGGTCGACCGGCGGCAGATTTGCCGCGATCTGCTGTCGGCGACAGCCTCATGCGAATCCGCTCCCTGTACGGGCCGCTGTGGCCGAGCCCCAGCAGCCGTCAGCACTGCGCCATGCGGTCCGTAGCCACACCTCAATTTCAGCTTCAATCCACCGCCCGGGTCCCGCAAGGCGAGGACGAGCCGGAAGACCAGGCCTCAGGCGAAAGGGCGCTCGATGCATCGGCGTCCGAAAGCCGGGCCCATGCACGCCAACGCGGCCGCCGAACCGCCGCCCCTCACGGAGGAACCGCGAGCGCGAGCCACGCAACGGTCACCGGGCACGCGCCGCATGTCCCCGGTAGAATCCTCAGCAGTTGGCTACGCCTTTTCACTGTGTGACCAGGGGCGCGATCACCAGGGTCTGGGGTTTCCTCCGGGCGCCCAGGGTGAGACGTGCGGGCACCGAGTTCGGTCGACCCGCTCATGGTCTTTCGGGTTCGCAGGGCACGTTCCAGAGACCATGGACATGGCCGACCATCACCGTTCCGCGGGAAGCCGTGTGCACCGACGACCGGTGCGTTGGCGGAGAGGCCGGCAACGTGAAGAAGCTGCTCAGCCCCAGCGTCCCCGCCATCGGTCGCCCCTCCCGTCTGCCGGAGGCGGATGCCATCGACACCGCACACGCAGGCGGGACACCTCACGAACTCAAGAGCGACCTCATCGCCCTGCTGGGCGGGGACCAGGTGCTGCACCGCATCTCGGACCTCGTCCGGTACGCCTCCGACGCCAGCCCCTATCGCTACCTGCCCCAGGTCGTCGTCCTGCCACGCGACGTTCGCGACGTCCAGAAGTTGCTGGCCTACTGCCGCCGGAGCGGGCGGCACGCAACGTTCCGTGCCGGCGGGACCAGCCTCAACGGCCAAGCCCAGTCCGACGACATCCTCATCGACGTGCGCCGGCACTGGAACGGGATGGCCGTCGAGAACGACGGCGCGCGCTTGCGAGTGCGGCCCGGCACGATCCTCGGCCACGCCGCGGCGGTGCTCCGCCGGCACGGTCGACGCCTGGGACCGGATCCGGCCTCCTCCGACGTCGCCACCATCGGCGGAGTCCTCGCCAACAACGCGGGCGGGATGCGTTGCACCCTGGAGCGCAACGCGTACCACACCGTGGCGTCAATGACCTTCGTACTGCCATCGGGAACCGTCATCGACACCGCCGCAGCCGACGCCGAGGAACGATTCGCCACCGCGGAACCGGAGCTGGCAGCCGGCCTTGCCGAGTTGCGGGAGCACCTGCTCGCCGACAGCGAGCTCACCGCGCGCGTGCGCCACAAGTTCACCATCCGCAACACCACCGGATACACCCTTGCGGCACTGCTCGATACCGACACCCCGCTCGAGATGTTCCGGCGCCTGCTCATCGGTTCCGAAGGCACACTCGCCTTCATCGCCGAGGCGGTGATCGACACCCTTCCGGCCCCCACGGCGACCACGGTCACCTGGATCGTGCTCCCGTCGGTCGACGAAGCGGTCGCCCTCGTCCCCGGCTTGGTCGGTCTCGGCGCCGAAGCCGTCGAGCTGATGGTCGCACCCGCCCTCACCGCCGCCGCCCAGGCGTTCCCCAACACACCCGACTACTGGAAGACCCTCGATCCGGGCGCAGCGGCACTTCTCGTCGAGTTCGCCGCCGAGGACCCGGCCGGCCTCGACGAGGTCGAAGCCCGTGTCGCGGAGCTGGTCGGGGACGCGAACCTGCTGCACCCGCTGGACTTCACCCGGGACCAGGAGCTCATCGAACTGGACTGGCGCATACGCGAGGGCCTGCTCGGCATCGTCGGCGAACTACGCCCGCCGGGCACCGCCGTGGTCAACGAGGACGTCTGCTTCCCGCCCGCCAGGATCGCCGAAGGTGCCGGTGACCTGCATGCCCTCCTGGCCGAGCACGGCTTCCTGCCGGGCGTCGCCGGTCACGCCGCGTACGGCAATCTGCACTTCACCCTGACGCCCAAACTGGCCGATTCCGCCGACCGCGACAGGTACGCCGCGTTCATGTCCGACCTCGTGGCACTCGTCGTCGACAAGTACGACGGGTCGCTCAAGGCCGAGCACGGCACCGGGATCAACATGGCGCCTTTCGTCCGCCACGAGTGGGGCGACAAGGCCACCGAGATCATGTGGCGGATCAAGGAGCTCGCCGACCCGCACGGCGTTCTCGCCCCCGACGTCATCCTCACCCGCGACGACGACATCCACCTGAAATCCTTCAAGTCGACGCCTGACATCGAGGACGTCGCGACCCATTGCATCGAGTGCGGGTACTGCGAGGCCGTCTGTCCGAGCCGCAACGTCACGACGACCCCCCGGCAGCGCATCGTGCTGCGCCGGGAGATGGCACGGCAGCCGGAAGGATCGCCGCTGCTGGCCCAGTTGCAGGCGGAATACGAGTACGACGGCATCGAGACCTGCGCCGTCGACGGCACCTGCGCCATCCCGTGCCCGGTCCACATCAACACCGGTGCGCTGATCAAGGGATTCCGGCGGGCCGAGGCAACGGACCAGCGCGAGAAGGTCGCGCTGGAGATCGCCAGGCGATGGGCGACCGTGGAGAAACTCGCCCGCACCGCCATGGGCGCCACCGACATCGTCCAACGAACCGTCGGCCCGAAGGCACTCACCGGACTGACGGCCGGCGCACGGCTCGCCATCAGCAACGACCTCATGCCGGCGGTACCAGGACCGATGCCCCGCAGCGCGGTGAGCAAGCCGCCACGGACCTCCCGCGACGGTGCGGCGGCCGTCTACTTCCCCGCCTGTGTCAACCGCATCTTCGGCCGCGACCCGGGGATGCCACGGCATCCTTCCCTGCAGCAGGCATTGGTCGAGGTTTCGGCGCGAGCCGCCAAGCCACTGTGGATCCCCGACGACGTGGCGGGCAAGTGCTGCTCCACGCCATGGAGCAGCAAGGGCTACACGAGCGGGCACGAATGGATGGCCGCGACCACGTGCGACGCCCTGTGGTCCTGGAGTGGGCAGGGCACCCTGCCCGTGGTCATCGACGCCGCGTCATGCACCAACGGCCTGCTCGACGACGTCAAGAACCACCTCGACGACGAACACCGCGCCCGGCTGGAACACATCACGCTCCTCGACTCGATCGCCTGGTGCGCCAGCCTGCTCCCGCACTTGACCATCACCAGGCGGGTGGACCGCGTGGCGGTGCACCCCACCTGCTCAACGGCACATCTGGGGCTGAGCAAGACCCTGCAAGCCATCGCAGGACAACTCGCTGCCGAGGTCCTCGTACCGGTCGGCACCACCTGTTGCGGCACGGCCGGCGACCGAGGGCTCCTCCACCCGGAGCTGGTCCTGTCCGCGACGCGGGACGAGAAAGCCGTCCTGGACAAGACCCCCGCGGATGCCTACCTGTCGGCCAACCGCACCTGCGAGATGGGACTGCGCCACGCCACCGGCCGCCCGTACGAGTCCTTCGTCTTCCTCCTGGAAGAACTGACCCGCCCCCCCAACTGGCGCGTAGGGCAACGGGTTCCCATTTAGACACTCAGCCCGGCTCGGCGCCGTCCTCGGGCCGTACAGCCGACCACCTGGGTCTCACCAGCCGCGCACTAGAAGGATCATCACGGACCCGGCGATGAAGAGCGTCCCGCCGCCGCCCAGGAGGTATACGGCAAGGCGTTCGCCCTTGTACTCGATGTCCCCGCGCGTTCCGGTCTTTGTACGCTGTGGCTTGCTGGGATCGTAGATGGCCGGAACCACGTCGCCCGGCGAACCGATCGGCTCCAAGAGCACTTCGGAGAACTCGCCACCGGACTCACCCTCAGGCAGCTTGATTTCGAAGAAGAACCGGAGCAGGCCCCGCGCGGGCTCCGTACGGACGATGGTCGCCGCACCCTCGACCCCATGCCGCTCCAGTTTCCACAGGCGTCGGTAGACCCAAAAGCTGTGCAACTGAATGAGCACACCGCATGTGCCCAGAAACACGAAAAATACGCCCATGAGATCGATCAGGCCACCGGGCTCCCCCACCGCGCACCCCCCTCCTTGAAACCTCAGACCACAGTGCCGATGATTCGCCAGGCAAGGAACGTGTGGATCAACCGGACGACGGTGCGCTGCGGGATGTGCACCCCCGGATCGCGATGCAGATCCTCCGGCACAGCAAGATCGCGGTAACGATGGAGATCTACACGCATGTCCCGTCCGAGGCGACACGCAAGGCCCTGCGCAGGCTCGGCAAGCACCTCGACACGCAAGATCAACCGTAGTTGCTGTACTTCGCTGCTGTGCGGCACGACAAAGCCCCTGCCGGATCTCTCCGACAGGGGCTTTGAGCTGCTGTGGACCTGAGGGGATTCGAACCCCTGACCCCCTCGATGCGAACGAGGTGCGCTACCGGACTGCGCCACAGGCCCTTGCAACGAGGAAAACTCTAGCATCCCGGCGGGGGTGCTCCGCGCCCCCCGGCGCGGGGAGGTCACTCGTTGGCGGCGCGGGGGCGGTCGCGGTCGGCGTGCTGGTCGAACAGGGGGGTGCGGGAGCGGTCGCGGGAGCGGCGCGGGGTGACCGGGGCGGTGGAGAAGGTCGGCCGCGGGGCCGGGACTTCCCAGGTGTCCTCGGTGGGGACGCGCTGCTGGTCGACCCACTCGGCGTGGTCGGTCTGCTCCACGAGGGCGCGCCGGTCGGCCGTCGCGGGCTCCTCGGCGGGCGGTGCGGGCTCCACCACGTCGTGCGCGTCGAGAGGGGCGGGCTCGCGGGTCGTACGGGCCTCACGCAGCCGCTTGGCGGCGTCGGCGGCGCGGCGCTGGTCGAGCTTGACCACGAACCGGCGGCGTTCCTGGGCGCGCAGGTAGGCGATGTAGAACGTGAGCAGCACGGCGGGCGCGGCCGGGGCCCAGAGGAAGGCGACGCCGCCGACGGCGGCGACGATCATGCCCGCGGTGAAGCCCAGGAAGAGCAGCGTGATGGTGCGGCGACGGGCGGCGAGCACCTTGGCCCGCGGATTGGGCTTCTTCGACGTCCCGGACTTCGCCTGACCGCCCTGCTTCGCCTTCTTCCCCGACGCGCCCGCCTGCCCGCTCTGCCGGGACGTCGGCTTCACTTCCGTCGCGGGCACGGCAAGGGCCCGGACGTCGACCGCGGGCTCCGCCTCGGCCTCCGATTCCGGGTCCTCCGTCTTGGCGTACCTGCGCTCCAGTGCCGCACGTCCGGACAACAGCCGGATGGCGGTGCTGAAGCGTTCCGTCGGGCGCGCTTCGTTGAGCTCGTCCTGCCTACGGAGCCACATCGGCACCAAGTAGGCAGCCCAGGCCCCGACGATGACTGCGTAGATGAGGCCGCTGCTGCTCACGCATCACACGGTAGGGGGGTTCGCGACAGGGCATACGCAATTTGGCGCGGTGTGTCGCACGATCTGGCTGATACTCCGAAATTTTTTTCTGATTGCGTTCAAGTCGGAGTCGGATCCGCGGCTATTTTCGAACAGATATTTTATTTGTGAGCCGTGCCAGGTCGGGCCTGGTGCCAGCGGTGGAGCATTCCCTCCGGCACCTCCTCCGCCGTCAACGCGAAGACCAGATGGTCACGCCAGGCTCCGTCGATATGGAGATAGCGGGGGCGCAGGCCTTCCTCGCGGAAGCCGAGTTTCTCCACCACCCGCCGGCTCGGCATGTTCTCCGGCCGGATGCAGACCTCGATGCGGTGCAGTCCCACCGCGCGGAAGCAGTGGTCGGCGGCGAGCGCGACCGCGGTGGGCATGACCCCGCGGCCGGCCACGGCCTCGTCGACCCAGTAGCCGACGTGGGCGCTGCACATGGAGCCCCAGGTGATGCCGGCGACGGTGAGCTGTCCGGCGAGCCGTCCCTGGTAGTCGATGACGAACGGCATCATCCGGCCCGCGGCGGCCTCGTGGCGCAGATGGCGGACCATCTGCCGGTAGGTGGGCCGCTGGGTGAGGTGGCCGGGGGGCGCCGGGGGGACGGTGGCCTCCCATGGGCGTAGCCATTCGCGGTTGCGCCGGTTCACCTCGCGCCAGGCCCGCTGGTCGCGCATCCTTATCGGGCGGAGGAGGACGTCCCCGTCCGCCAGCTCGGTCGGCCAGGACCCGTTCAGCTCGGTCTCCCAGACGTAGGGTGGTCGCCGCCGTGGATCTGCTCGACGGCATGGACGAGGATCGGGGCCAGGACGGCCAGGCCGTCCTTGACGCCCCCGGTCGACCCCGGGAGGTTCACCACCAGGGTGCGCCCGGCGACACCGCAGACGCCACGGGACAGGGCGGCGGTGGGCACCTTCTCGCGGCCCGCGGCCCGGATGGCCTCGGCGACACCGGGGACCTCGTAGTCCAGGACGGCGCGGGTGACCTCCGGGGTGCGGTCGGTGGGCGAGATCCCGGTGCCGCCGGTGGTGACGACGACGTCGTACCCCCCGGCCACGGCTTCCCGCAGCGCGCTGCCGACCGGCTCGCCGTCCGGGACGACGCGCGGGCCGTCGACCGTGAAGCCCATGTCCCGCAGCCCGGCGACGATCAGCGGGCCGCCCCGGTCCTCGTAGACCCCGGCGGCCGCGCGGTTGGACGCGGTGATCGCGAGCGCCCTCATCGGCTGCGGCTCCAGTCCCCGGACTTGCCGCCGGTCTTCTCCTCGACCCGTACGTCCGTGATGACCGCGGCCTTGTCGACGGCCTTGACCATGTCGACGACCGTGAGCGCGGCGACGCTCACCGCTGTGAGGGCCTCCATCTCGACGCCGGTGCGGTCGGTCGTCCTCACGGTGGCCGTGATGTCCACGGAGGAGTCGCCCACGACCAGGTCGACCTTCACCCCGGAGACCGCCAGCGGGTGGCAGAGCGGGATGAGGTCGGGGGTGCGCTTGGCGCCCATGATCCCGGCGATGCGCGCGGTGGCGAGGGCGTCGCCCTTGGGCACCCCCTCGCCGCGCAGCAGCTCGATGACGCGGGGCGACACCAGGACCCGGCCGGTGGCGCGGGCGGTACGGGCGGTGACGTCCTTCTCCGAGACGTCGACCATGCGGGCCGCCCCCGCCTCGTCGATGTGCGTCAGATGCTGCTGTTCTGTCATCGGTACGGCACTCCCACTGCTCGCCGCGTGCTCGCGTGGGCAGTAACGGTACCCGCTCAGTCGAGCAGCACGACCTCGACCTCCGAGCCCGCCGCGACCTCCGTCGTGTCCTCGGGCACCACGATCAGCGCGTTCGCGTGGGCGAGCGCCTTGACCAGGTGCGATCCGGCCCCGCCCACGGGGGTGACCCGGCCGGTGGAGGGGTGGTAGCGGCCGCGCAGGAACTGCCGCCTGCCCTTGGGCGAGGAGGTCAGTCCGCCCTCGCAGACGGCCTGCACGGTCGTCCGGAAGACCGGCTCCACGCCCATGAGGGTGCGGATCGCGGGCCGGACGAACAGCTCGAAGGAGACGTAGGCGCTGACCGGGTTGCCGGGCAGGGCGAGCAGCGGGGTGCGCTCGGGCTCCGGCGGCGCGGCGTCCGCGTCCTCACCGCCGCCCTCCGCCTCGCTGCGCGCGCCGACGTCGATGAAGCCGAAGCCCTGCGGCTTGCCGGGCTGCATCGCCAGCTTGCGGAACTCGATCTCCTCGCCGAGGGCCTCCTTCACCACGTCGTACGCGCCGACGCTGACGCCTCCGCTGGTGACCACGAGGTCCGCCCGGATCAGCTGGTCCTCGACGGTGGCCCGGAAGGTCTCGGCGTCGTCCGCGACCGCGCCCACCCGGTAGGACTGGGCGCCGGCCTCGCGGGCGGCGGCCGTGAGCATGAAGCTGTTGGAGTCGTGGATACGGCCCGGGCCCAGCTCCTCGCCGGGCGGGACCAGCTCACTGCCGGTGGAGACCACGACCACCCGCGGCCGGGGCCGCACCCGTACGGTGGCCCGGCCGACTGCGGCGAGCAGGGCGATCTGCGGCGGGCCCAGCACCGTGCCGGCGCTGAGCGCCAGCTCACCCGCGGCGACGTCGCTGCCCCGGGCGCGGACGTGGTCGCCCGGCCCCACGGGCCGGTAGACCCTGACCTCGCCGCCCACGGCGTCGGGGCTCCGGCTCGCGGCCGGCATGCCGACGACCGGAGCACCGCCGGTGCCGCCGTCGGTCCACTCGACGGGGACGACTGCCTCGGCACCGGGGGGCAGCGGGGCGCCGGTCATGATCCGGGCGGTCTGCCCGGGCCCCACGGTGGGCAGTTCGCCGCTGCCGGCCGCCACGTCACCGATGACGGTGAGCACGGCCGGATGTGATGCGTCGGCGCCCTGGGTGTCGGTGGTGCGGACCGCGTAGCCGTCCATCGAGCTGTTCGCGAAGGGCGGCAACGCGACCGGCACCATCACGTCCTCGACGAGGACGCACCCCTGTGCGTCGAGGAGTTGCAGCTCGATGGGTTCCAGCGGCTTCAGCTGCCGCAGGATGTTGTCGAGGTGCTCCGAGACGGACCAGACGCGGTCGGCCGTGCCACTGCTCAAGCTTGCATCTCCTCGCTGACATACGTGCGCAGCCAGGACCGGAAGTCCGGGCCCAGGTCATCACGTTCGCATGCCAGTCGGACAATCGCACGCAGGTAGTCGCCACGGTCTCCGGTGTCGTAGCGCCGGCCGGTGAAGATGACACCGTGCACGGGGCCGTCCGGGCCGTCCTGCTGGGCCAGTTCGCGCAGCGCGTCGGTCAGCTGGATCTCACCGCCGCGGCCCGGCTGGGTCTTGCCGAGCACCGCGAAGACCGCCGGGTCCAGCACGTAGCGCCCGATGACGGCGTAGGCGGAGGGGGCCTCGCCCGGCGCGGGCTTCTCGACGAGGTCGGTCACGCGGACCACGTCGCCGTCGGAGGTGGGGGCCACGGCGGCGGAGCCGTAGAGGTGGATCTGGCTCGGGTCGACCTCCATCAGCGCGACGACGCTGCCGCCGTGCTGCTCCTGCACCTCGATCATGCGGCCGAGCAGCGGGTCCCGGGGGTCGATCAGGTCGTCGCCGAGCAGCACCGCGAAGGGCTGGTCGCCGACGTGCGGCTCGGCGCAGAGCACGGCGTGGCCGAGGCCGCGCGGGTCGCCCTGGCGGACGTAGTGCATGGTGGCGAGGTCGCTGGACTCCTGGACCCTCGCCAGGCGGGCCTCGTCGCCCTTGGCGGTCAGCGCCGACTCGAGCTCGTAGTTGCGGTCGAAGTGATCCTCGAGCGGACGCTTGTTCCGGCCTGTGATCATGAGGACGTCGGAGAGGTTCGCGGCGACGGCCTCCTCCACGACGTACTGGATGGCGGGCTTGTCCACCACCGGCAGCATTTCCTTGGGAGTCGCCTTCGTGGCGGGCAGGAACCGGGTGCCGAGACCGGCGGCAGGGATCACAGCCTTGCTAATCCGGGTACGTGCGTGCGTCATGGGACAACGATAACCGCTGTATATGAGGTGAAGATGAAGTTGCGGTTGCTTGATGGGGATAGGCGGCGGTTGCGCGTCAAATGAGTGACAAAAACGTTAGCAAGAGGGAGTTGCGGGAGCACCTCCTCCAGGTGAGACGCGGGTTGACGGCTCGTGAACGCACAGTGGACGAGCGGGCGATCGCGCAACACGCCCTGGATCTGCCTGAATTGTCAGGCGCCCGGACGGTGGCGGCCTATGTGTCGATGGGCGGCGAGCCCGGCACCCGCACGCTGCTCGACGTGCTGCGCGAGCGCGGGGAGCGGGTGCTGCTGCCGGTCCTGCTGCCGGACAACGACCTGGACTGGGCCCCGTACGAGGGCTCCGGCGGCCTGGTGCGGACCGCCCGCGGACTGTACGAGCCCACCGGCCCCCGGCTCGGCCCGGCCGCGGTGACCGGGGCGGACGCGGTCCTGCTCCCGGGGCTGGCCGTCGACGGCCGGGGGCTGCGCCTGGGCCGCGGCGGGGGCTCGTACGACCGGGTCCTGGCCCGGCTGGACACGGCGGGGGTGACGCCCGCTCTGGTGGTGCTGCTGTACGCGCACGAGGTGCTGGACCGGGTGCCCGACGAGCCGCACGACCGGCCGGTCGACGCGGTGGTCACCCCGGAGGGCGTACGGCGCTTCGGGGACGGCTGAGGGAGGCGGACGAGGGAGCGGCGGACGGCCGAGGGGGGCGGGCCCGACGGCCCGCCCCCCTCCCGTGCTGGTCCTCGCACGCCGCCCGTGCGGGCTACGGGGTCAGCGCGAGGGTGTCCTCCGTGGCCCCGTCGACCCGCTGCTTGGTGAAGACCCACGGCAGCAGCTCGCCCTTGGCCCACTTGGTGGTCTGGTCGGTGTAGTGCGAGCTGTAGGCGTGGCCCGAGGCTCCGGTCAGGTTGATCCACCGGGACTTGTCGAAGTCGTCGAGCGAGACCACCATCCGCATCGACGGCACCCAGACGACCTCGTAGCCGCCGGCCGCGTTCCAGCCGGTCGCGTTGACCGCGGCCTCACCGCCGCCGAGCTGCCACGGGCCGCGGTTGAGCAGCCACCGGACGACCGCGGGACCGCCGGTGCCCAGGGTCTGGTTGCGCAGGTCCAGCGTGTGGAGGCGGCCCCAGCTCCAGGTGTCGATGTTCTTGCCGAGCTTCGCGGTCAGCTCGTAGCGGGCGTCCTTCATGGCCTGGGCGAGCAGCTCGTCACGGGTGGTGCGGGTCCGGCCGCTGTCCTTGTCGTAGAAGGCCGTGGGGGAGGTCGTCCACCACGGGTTGTCCTCGTCGTCCAGGATCGAGCGCACGACCTCGAACCAGCGGTCGCCGCCGTCCGGCTGCGCCTGGTCCGCGGCGCGCCGGCCGCACTCGCGCACCAGCTTGGACGTGCCGTCGAGGTCGTCGACCGGGCCGGACCGGTCGGCGGCCGGGACGGTCAGGCACTGGCCCTCGGGGCGCAGCTCCTTGGGCAGCTTGTTGCCGAAGGCCAGCTTGAGGACGTTGCGCCAGACGGCGTTGAAGTAGGCGGCGGGGGCGGAGTCGGAGTCCTGGTTGTAGTCCCAGCCCTCCAGCAGCTTCTGGGCGTTGCGGACGTAGTCGTCCTTGTCGTCCTTGATGTCGATCTTGAGCAGGTACGGCACCAGGAGCTTGGCGATCTCACTGCTGTTGTCGCCCTGCATCTCCTGCATGTCGTCCATGGAGACCAGGCCGCCGTCCTTGATCTTGGACTGGACCAGGTCGTTGATCCGCTGGCTGCGGGTGCCGTAGCCCCAGTCCCGGGTGAGCAGGTAGGGGTACTCGTCCTGGTCGACCACGGCCTGGTTGGCGGTGACGATGTAGCCGCGCGTCGGGTCGCGCTCGTACGGCATCGCGGAGAAGGAGATCCACTTCTTCCACTGGTACCGCGGGTCCCAGCCGGGGGCCGGGTAGGTGCCGTCGTAGCCGCTGGCGCGGACCGGGATCCGGCCGGGGGCCTGGTAGCCGATGTGGCCGTGGGCGCCCTTGTTGTCGGCGTAGATCAGGTTCTGGGACGGGACGGCGAAGTCGCGGGCGGCGGCCCGGAACTGGGCCCAGTCGGTCGCCGTGTCGAGCTCGAAGACCGCGTCCATGGTGTTGGACGCGTCCAGCGCCGTCCAGCGCAGGGAGACCGCGTAACCCTCGCCGCGGTCGGGCGCGGAGTTCGGTACCGGGGCGCGGTCGCCGACGGTGCGCAGCTCGGCACTGCGGTCGGAGATGACCGGGCCGTTCCTGGTGCTGCGCACCGTGATCGTGCGGTCGTCACCGCCGGCGACCTTGATGGTCTCCTTGCGGGTCTTGAAGGGCTGCTGCTTGCCGTCGTAGAGGTAGGTGTCGGCGGTGACCTTCTCCAGGTAGAGGTCGGTCACGTCGGCACCGAGGTTGGTCATGCCCCAGGCGATCGACTGGTTGTGCCCGATGATCACACCGGGCATGCCGGAGAACGTGTAGCCGGCCACGTCGAAGGGGCAGGCCTTGCCGACGCTGTTGCAGTGCAGGCCCATCTGGTACCAGAGCGAGGGCATCTGCGGGGCGAGGTGCGGATCGTTGGCCAGCAGCGGCTTGCCGGTGGTGGTGTGTTCGCCGGAGACCACCCAGGAGTTGGAGCCGATGCCGTTGCCGTTGGGGCCCAGCAGCGCGGGGATCTGGTCGAGGGTGTCGGAGAGCGAGGCCAGCTGGGACTGGACGTTCTGCGTCGCGTCGGAGGTGGAGGCGGCGTCGGTGCCGGTCCCCGTGCCCGTGCCATCGCCAGCGCCGTCGCCGGAGCCCGTACCCGTGCCGGTGCCGGTTTCCGTACCGGTTCCGGAGTTCGTGCCCGATTCCGTGGTGGTTCCCCGCGGTTCGTACTCGTCCGTGAGGTCGTTGACCTTCCCGCCCTCGACGATCGGGTGGTTCCGGTCGTACGGGTAGTCGGGGTAGAGCTGTTCGATCTGCTTGCGGCTCAGCCGGCTCGACAGCAGCGAGCGGTCGATCTCGTCCTGCATGTTGCCGCGCAGGTCCCAGGCCATGGCCTTGAGCCAGGCGACCGAGTCGACCGGGGTCCACTTCTGCGGCACGTAGTCGTTGCTGAACTTCAGCGCCGCGTACTCGACCGACAGGTCGGCGCCGGAGTGGCCGTCCAGGTAGGCGTTGACCCCGTCGGAGTAAGCCTGGAGGTACGCCTTCGTGGTGGCCGACAGCTTCTTGTCGTACTCCTGCTGCGCCACCCGGCGCCAGCCGAGCGTGCGCAGGAAGGCGTCGGTCTCGACCTGGCCGCTGCCGAACATCTCGGACAGCCGGCCGGCGGTCAGGTGCCGGCGCACGTCCATCTCGTAGAAGCGGTCCTGGGCCTGGACGTAGCCCTGGGCGCGGAACAGGTCCTCGGCGGTGTCGGCGTAGATCTGCGGGATGCCGTTGCCGTCCCGCTTCACTTGGACGGCGCCGGTCAGGCCCTTGAGCTGCAGGGTTCCGGTGGTCTGCGGGAGGGAGGCGCGGACGGTCGCGACGCTCCAGTACGACCCGTAGACGATGCCCGCCACGAGCACGAGCACGACCCCGATCACGATGAGGCGCGTGCGGCGGGACTTCTTCTTGGCGGGCATCGATGTCCTTCGAACGGCAGGGTGGACCGATTGCTAGGGGCCACCTTAGGCGTACCGGCCCGTAGGTCCCCAGGCGGTGTCCTTACCTGTGGATGGAGATCGCCACAACGCCAAGCACAGGTAAAATATTAGGTAAGGCAATGAACTTCGTTGGAAGGACCGGCTCCTGACTGTCGACCGCCTCAATGAACTCCTGCTGGTGTGCGCCCTCGTGCTGCTCATAGCGGTGGTTGCCGTGCGCCTCTCCTCGCGCAGCGGCCTGCCCAGCCTGCTCCTCTATCTGGGCATTGGGGTCGCAATAGGACAGGACGGACTGGGAGTCGCCTTCGACAACGCCGAATTGACGCAAGTGCTGGGATATGCCGCACTTGTGGTGATTCTGGCCGAGGGTGGTCTAGGCACCCAGTGGCGGGAGATCAAACCGGCGGTCCCGGCGGCGGCGGTCCTGGCGACCTTGGGCATCGCGGTCAGCGTCGGCATCACGGCCTCGGCGGGGCACTACCTCGTCGGGTTGGACTGGCGGCATGCGCTCCTGATCGGCGCGGTCGTCTCGTCCACCGACGCGGCGGCCGTCTTCTCGGTGCTGCGCAGGGTGCCGCTGCCGAGCCGGGTGACCGGTGTGCTCGAGGCGGAGTCCGGCTTCAACGACGCCCCGGTGGTCATCTTGGTGGTCGCCTTCTCCGAGCACTGGCCCGTGCACAACTGGGGCCTGCTGCTGGGCGAGATCGCCCTGGAACTGGCGATCGGCGCCGCGGTCGGCCTGGCCGTCGGCATGCTCGGCGCGTTCGCGATGCGCCACGTCGCGCTGCCCGCCTCCGGCCTCTACCCGATCGCGGTCCTGGCGATCGCCGTCCTCGCCTACGCGGGCGGGGCGCTCGCGCACGGCTCGGGCTTCCTCGCCGTGTACGTGGCTTCCGTCGTGCTGGGCAACGCCAAGCTCCCGCACCGCCCGGCCACCCGGGGCTTCGCGGAGGGGCTGGCCTGGCTGGCGCAGATCGGCCTGTTCGTGCTGCTGGGCCTGCTGGTGACCCCGCACGAACTCGGCGACGACATCGTGCCTGCGCTGGTGGTCGGCCTGGTCCTGACGGTGGTGGCGCGGCCGGTGTCGGTGACGGCGAGCCTGCTGCCGTTCCGCACGCCCTTCCGCGACCAGGTGCTGCTGTCCTGGGCCGGGCTGCGCGGGGCGGTGCCCATCGTCCTGGCGACGATCCCGATGGTGGCGGGCGTCCGGCAGAGCGAGCGCATCTTCAACATCGTCTTCGTCCTGGTGATCGTCTACACCCTCGTGCAGGGCCCGACCCTGCCGTGGGTCGCCCGCAGGCTCCGGCTCGGGGACCCGGGGGCCGCGGAGGACCTGGGGATCGAGTCGGCGCCCCTGGAGCGGCTGCGCGGACACCTGCTGTCGGTACGGATCCCGGAGCACTCGCGCATGCACGGCGTGGAGGTCGGCGAACTGCGCCTGCCCCCGGGCGCGGCGGTCACCCTGGTCGTCCGCGAGGACAGGAGCTTCGTCCCGCTGCCCACGACGGTGCTGCGGCATGGTGACGAACTCCTCGTCGTCGCCACCGACCCGGTGCGGGACAAGGCGGAGGCCCGGCTGCGGGCGGTGGGACGCGGCGGCAAGCTGGCCGGATGGCTGGAATCGGGCGGTGGGGCCGGCCGTTAACATGGCTGTCGACAGTCACCACCAACTCTGCCTGACGCAGAGCTGGCGCGACCGCCCGGCGGCCGGAGAGACCCGGTATCTACCTCGGTCATGCGCGAGAGGACAGCTCTCGGCGCACAGGAACGCGACCAGGCGTCCAGGGTGCGCTACCAGGCGGCGGAAAGGCCCGGCCGTGGCATCCACGGTCACGCGTACGTCCCGTTCGTCCCGATCCTCCCGTCCGTCGGGTTCCTCCCGTCCTTCCCGTAGCGCGGCGCGCCCGGGATACGGGCAGCTGCTGCGCACGCCGGGTGCGTGGGCCTTCCTGCTGCCCGGGTTCGCCGCGCGCCAGCCCTTCGCGATGCTCACCATCGGCATCGTGCTGCTGGTGCAGCACACCACCGGCTCCTACGGCACCGCCGGTGCCGTCTCGGCCGTCACCGGCGTCGCCATGGCGCTGTTCGCCCCGCTGAGCGGCAAGTTCTCCGACCGCTTCGGCCAGGGCGCCGTGCTGCTGCCCGGGGTGCTCGTCCACGCGGCGTCCGGGACGCTGCTCGCCGTGCTGGCGCTGGCGCACGCGCCGCTGTGGGCGCTGCTGGCGGTGGCGGTGCCCACCGGCGCCTCGGTGCCGCAGGTCGGACCCATGGTGCGGGCCCGCTGGGCGTCCACGCTGCCGGCCGGGTCGCCGCTGCTGCAGACGGCGGCGGCCTTCGAGTCGGTCACGGACGAGTTCACCTTCGTCATCGGGCCGGTGCTGGCCACGGCGCTGGCCACCGGGGTGCACCCGGCGGCCGGGCTGCTGTCCGAGGCCGTGCTGACGCTGGCCGGCGGACTGCTCTTCGCCGCGCAGCGGCGGACCGCGCCCGCACCGTCCCGGTCCGTCCCCGGGGCCCGGAAGCGGGAGGCCTCGGCGCTGACCGTGCCCGGCGTGCGGGTGCTGGCCGTGGCCTTCCTCGGGATCGGCGCCGTCTTCGGCGGCATGCAGGTCTCCATGACGGCCTTCACCGAGGAGATCGGGCGGCCCGGGATCAACGGTCTGCTCTACGGGACGTTCGCGGCCGGCAACATGCTCGCGGGCATCGCGTGCGGCGCCGTCGCCTGGAAGTCCGGACCCAAGCGGCGCATGGTGGTCGGCTACACGGCACTGACCCTGGCCACCTCGATGCTGTGGGCGGCGCACGCCGTGCCGCTGCTGGGCGGGCTCGGGCTGCTGGTCGGACTCACCATCGCCCCGGCCCTGATCACCGGCTACACCCTGGTCGACGCACTCGTGCCGGCGGGGATCCGTACGGAGGCCTTCACCTGGCTGACCGGCGCGGTGGCGCTGGGCCAGGCGGCGGCCGCCACCGCCGCCGGGCGGCTGGCCGACGGGCTCGGGGCGAGCGCCGGGTTCACCGTGCCGCTGGTGGGCACCGGCCTGGCACTCGTCACGCTGCTCGTGCTGCGTGATCGGCTCGCGCCGAGGCGGTCCGAAGTGGTCGCGGCACGCGGCGCAGGAACCGGCCACGGCAGTGGCATCGGTCACCGAGAGCCGGTCACGGTGGACTGAGGCCGCGGAATGCTGCACTATTGACCGTCGTTAGCACTCAATGAGTCAGAGTGCCAGGAGGAGCAAGTGCCGACGTACCAGTACCAGTGCACCGCCTGCGGCGAGGGCCTCGAGGCGGTGCAGAAGTTCACCGACGACCCGCTGACCGAGTGCCCGGCTTGCAACGGCCGGCTGCGCAAGGTCTTCTCCGCCGTCGGCGTCGTCTTCAAGGGATCCGGCTTCTACCGGACCGACAGCCGCGGCTCGTCGTCCAGCAGCACGCCGGCCGCCAAGAGCAGCGGCTCGGAGTCGAAGTCCTCTTCGGACTCCAAGAGCAGCGGCTCGGCCGGCTCAACCGGCTCCTCCAGCGGCTCCACCAGCTCGGCGAGCACCTCGGCCGCCTGAGCGGAGCCCACGGCACCCTCGCCTGGT
This sequence comes from Streptomyces sp. PA03-1a, assembly GCF_033792805.1. Lineage (NCBI taxonomy): Bacteria > Bacillati > Actinomycetota > Actinomycetes > Kitasatosporales > Streptomycetaceae > Streptomyces > Streptomyces sp. PA03-1a. The sequence goes on along the minus strand of NZ_JARAVO010000186.1, from coordinate 1,213 downwards.
GAAGGCCCCCGTCGCGGGCGACGGGGGCTTTCTGCGTGCCCGCCCGACCGGTTTCGTGCTGCAGCGCCGAGGCCTTCGGTCGCAGACTGGAGACATGCTGAGTGGTTGGGTCGTCGACCGGCCCGGACCCATGGTCACGGAGCCGCTGGTGCGCGTCGGACGCCCCAAGCCGGTGCCCGGACCGCGTGAGCTGCTGCTGCGCGTGGAGGCGTGCGGCGTGTGCCGCACCGACCTGCACCTGGCCGAGGGGGACCTGCCGCCGCACCGCCGGGAGACCGTCCCCGGACACGAGGTGGTGGGGCGGGTCATCGGCACCGGCGAGCGGGCCGGCCGCTTCGCCGAGGGCGACCGGGTGGGCGTCGCCTGGCTCCGCGGCACGTGCGGGAACTGCGCCTACTGCCTGACCGGCCGCGAGAACCTGTGCCCGTACTCGCTCTACACCGGCTGGGACGCCGACGGCGGCTTCGCCGACTTCACCACCGTGCCCGAGGACTACGCCTACGCGCTGCCCGAGGACGCCGACGGCCGTGACGCCGTGCACCTGGCGCCCCTGCTGTGCGCGGGCATCATCGGCTACCGCGCCCTGCGCCGCAGCGACCTGCCGGCCGGCGGGCGGCTGGGCATCTACGGCTTCGGCGCGTCCGCGCACATCGCCGCCCAGGTCGCGCTGGCCGAAGGGGCGACCGTGCACGTACTGACCCGCTCGGAGCCGGCGCGGGAGCTCGCGCTGGAGCTCGGTGCCGCCTCCGCGGGCGCGGCAGCGGACCGGCCACCGGAGCCGTTGGACGCCGCCATCCTCTTCGCCCCGGTCGGCGACCTGGTGCCGCCCGCCCTGGAGGCCCTGGACCGGGGCGGCACGCTGGCGATCGCGGGCATCCACCTCAGCGACATCCCGGCACTGAACTACCAGCGCCATCTGTTCCAGGAACGCAGTCTGCGCAGCGTCACCTCCAACACACGACAGGACGGACAGGAATTCCTGGCCCTGGCCGCCAGGATCGGGATCCGGGTGACCGCCACTCCCTATCCCCTGGACCACGCGGACCGGGCGCTGTCCGACCTGGCCGCCGACCGCGTCAACGGTGCGGCGGTCCTGGTGCCGGGCTGAGAGGTGGACGGGGACGTGGACGGGGACGTGGACGGCGCCGTGGGCGGTGCCGTGGGCGGTGCCGTGGGCGGTGCCGTGGGCGGTGCCGAACGGGACGGGTGGGGA
>NZ_JARAVO010000185.1:0-20064 GCF_033792805.1 Streptomyces sp. PA03-1a | reverse complement strand
CGGCGGGGGCCGGCGGGGCGAGGGCGGCGGCGAGCACGGCCGGCGCCTCGGCCAGGGACGGGCCGTACCAGGTGAGGTGACGGCCGCTGACCAGGGCCGCGGGTATGTCCGGGAACGCCTCGGGCCCGTCGTCCGCGGTGAACCGGTACGGCTCGTCCGGGAGCACGACGAGGTCCGCCCCGCTGCCGGTGAGCTCGTCGACCGGCACCCGCGGATACCGCTCCTGGTGGGTCCCGTAAACGTTCTCGACGCCCAGCCGGGCCAGCAGGTCGCCGGCGAAGGTGTCCCGGCCGAGCACCATCCACGGCCGGCGCCAGACGGGCACGACGGCCCTGCGGGGGTGGGCCGCGGGCTGCAGCGACGCCCAGGTCTTCTCCGCGGCGTCGAGCCAGGCCGGGCGCGGCAGGCCGCAGGCCTCGACGACGACGCGGTGCAGTTCCCGGAAGGCCTGCGGAAGGCTGCGCACCTCCGTGACCAGCACCGTCAGCCCCGCCGCGCGCAGCGCCGCGAGGTCGGGCTCGCGGTTCTCCTCCTCGTTGGCGATCACCAGGTCGGGAGCGAGCCGCACGATCTCCGCGATGTCGGGATTCTTCGTGCCCCGTACCCGCGTGACGCGCAGGTCGGCCGGCTGGTTGCACCAGTCGGTCGCGCCCACGAGCAGGGCGGGCGCCGTGGTCGCCACCGCCTCGGTGAGCGAGGGGACGAGGGAGACCACACGCCGTGCGGGGCCGGAGTCGCGACGGGTCATGTCCCCCACCGTATCCATCCCCGCGGGACGGGGAGGGCCGGACGGCGCGGCTCCGGCACGAAGGAGGGGAAGTGCCGGGTGCCGCGCCGTCCGGGGTCGGGGTCCGGTCAGCCGACGGGGGCGAGCCGCTCCGTGAGACCGGGGTGGGCGTCGAGCCAGTCGCGGACGCCGTCCTGCTCGTGGCCCTGGCCGGCCTTGTGGACGGCGCCCTCCAGCCCGGTCAGCTCCTTCTCGCTCAGCTTGAAGTCCTGGAGCCACTTCGCGACCTTCGGCTCCTCGCCGGCGAAGCCGCCTCGGGCGAGGGTGTGGATGCCGTCGCCCTTGCCCCAGGCGCCGAGCGGGTCCTTCAGCTTCTTCAGGCTGTGCTCGTCGTAGGCCCAGTGCGGGGACCACAGGGTGACCACGACGGGCTCCTTCGCCTTGATGGAGCGGTCGAGCTGGGCGAGCATGCTGGCGGTCGAGCCGGTGGTGACCTCGTACTCGCCCTCCAGGCCGTACCGGTCCAGGACGGTGTCGTTGAGCATCTTCATCATCCCGGCGCCCGGCTCGATGCCGATGATCCGGCCGCCGAACTGCTTGCCCTTGCCCTTGAGGTCGGCCAGCGAGTCGATGCCCTTGACGTAGGACGGCACCGTCAGTTCGAGCGAGGTGGGGCCGTACCAGGAGCCGTAGTCGTCCAGCTCGTTCTTGTACTTCTCCCAGTACGACCGGTGCGTCACGGGCAGCCAGGAGTCGGTCTCGAAGTCGACCCGCCCCGCGGACATGCCGGTGTACAGGGCGCCGACGTCGTACTGGGTGACCTTCGGCTCGTACCCGCGGCGTTCCAGCAGCTCCTTCCACAGATAGGTGGAGGCGACGCCCTCGTCCCAGGGGATGTAGCCGATGTCGACCTGACGGCCCTTGCCGACGTCGTCGGCCTCGGGGACGGCGGTCCCCTCGTCGGCGGCGCCGAAGACGTTCACCCCGCCGGCGACCAGGGCGAGGGCGACGATGCCGACGACGGCGACGGAGGTCTGCGGGCGGTACTTCCACAGCTGCAGGCCGCGCGGGGAGGCGGCCGCGGCCATCGCGCGCCGGCCCAGCGGGGAGACCCGGGTGCCGAGGGCGCCGGTGACGCGGTCCAGGTACATGGCGAGGATGACCACGGACAGGCCCGCCTCGAAGCCGAGGCCGATGTCGACCTGGCTGATGGCGGTGAAGACCGAGGCGCCCAGACCGCCGCCGCCGACCATGCCGGAGATGACGACCATGGACAGCGCCAGCATGATCACCTGGTTGACGCCCGCCATGATCGTGGGGAGCGCAAGCGGCAGCTGCACCCGCAGCAGCGTGCTGCGCGGAGCGGTGCCGAAGGCCTCCGCGGCCTCGACGAGCTCGCCGTCGACCTGCCGGATGCCGAGCTCGGTCATGCGCACGCCCGGCGGCAGGGAGAAGACGATGGTGGCGATGATGCCGGGCACCTGGCCGACGCCGAAGAAGAAGATGCCGGGGATCAGGTAGACGAAGGCGGGCATCGTCTGCATGAAGTCCAGCACCGGGCGCAGGGCGGCGGAGACGGTGCGGTTGCGCGCCGACCAGATGCCGAGCGGCACGGCGAGCACGATGGTGATCACGGTGGCGACCAGCACCAGGGACAGGGTGTCCATGGCCTCGTCCCACTGCTGAACGGAGACGACGACTGCCAGGCCCGCGAAGGAGAGCACGCCCGCGGTCAGACCGCGCAGCCACAGCGCGAGGACCGCGAGGATGCCGGCGAGCAGCAGCGGTGCGGGGGCCTGCAGGACGGCGTCCAGGCCGTCGTACATGCCGGAGACGACGGCGCTGATGAGGTCGAAGAGCGGACCGAAGTGGTCGCGCAGGTAGGTGACGGCGCTGTCGGTCCAGTCGCCGAGGGGCAGCCTAGGCACGCGCCGCCTCCTTCCGCGGCCGGCCCGGCACCCTGGGCGCGGCGTTCTGCGGCCCGGCGGCCTCGGCGTGCGGGACGGCCGCCTGCGCCGTGTCGTCGGTGCACGGCGTCACCGGTCCGTCGTGGTCGCCGAGCGCGGCCAGCAGCCGGTCCTTGGCGATCACGCCGACCACGTCGCCGGCCTCGTCGCGGACGGCCACGGGGTGCGGGACCCGCGCGCTGACCGGCAGGACGTCGGCCAGCGCGGTGCGCGGGGTGACCGTCTCGCAGCGGCAGTCGCCCGCGTCGGGGCGGTGCGGAGGCTCCATGACGGTGCCGGCGGTCAGCACGCGGGAGCGGTCGACGTCGTGCACGAAGGAACTGACGTACTCGTCGGCGGGGCGCAGCAGGATGTCCTCGGGGGAACCGATCTGGACGATGCGCCCGTCGCGCATGACGGCGACGCGGTCGCCGAGGCGCATGGCCTCGTTGAGGTCGTGGGTGATGAAGACGATGGTCTTCTTCAGGCTGCGCTGCAGCTCGATCAGCTGGTCCTGCATGTCACGGCGGATCAGCGGGTCCAGGGCGCTGAAGGACTCGTCCATGAGGAGCACGTCGGCGTCGGTGGCCAGGGCGCGGGCCAGGCCCACGCGCTGCTGCATGCCGCCGGACAGCTCGTCGGGCCAGGAGTCGCCCCAGCCGGACAGGCCGGTGAGTTCCAGGGCCCGCGCGGCGCGCTCCTCGCGTTCCTTGCGGCCCACGCCCTGCACCTCAAGGCCGTACGCGGCGTTCTGGAGCACGCTGCGGTGCGGGAAGAGCGCGAAGTGCTGGAAGACCATGCTGATGCCGTGCGAGCGCACGCGGCGCAGTTCGCGGGCGCTGAGTGCGGTGAGGTCCCGGCCGTCGAAGAGCACCCGCCCCGCGGTGGGGGGATTCAGCCCGTTGAGCGTGCGCAGCAGCGTGGACTTGCCCGATCCGGACAGGCCCATGACGACGAAGATCTCGCCCTCGCGGACGTCGAAGCTCGCGTCGATCACCGCGGCGGTCGTACCGCTCCCGCGCAGTTCGTCGCGTCCGGCTCCGGCCTCCAGACGGCGCACGCCGTCCTCGGGGTCGGCACCGAACACCTTGTACAGATGCTCTGCCTGCAGCCTGTACACATACACCTCACGTGTCGTAGGGAGGACGACCGGCTGCCCCCGCACGCAGGTCGCGGAGCGCTCCTGTCCCGCTCCGGGACGGCGGCTGCCCCGACCCAAGCGGAGCAAACCGTTCCGTGACGGAGGTCACGGTGTCGGCGGCGTGCGGCATCATCGGCGTGTGACTCGACGCCTGATGCTCCTGGACACCGCCAGCCTCTACTTCCGCGCGTACTTCGGCGTGCCCGACTCGGTGCGCGCGCCGGACGGCACGCCGGTCAACGCCGTGCGCGGGCTGCTGGACTTCATCGCCCGCCTGGTCGCCGACCACTCCCCCGACGACCTGGTGGCCTGCATGGACGCGGACTGGCGGCCGCAGTGGCGGGTGGACCTGATCCCCTCGTACAAGGCGCACCGCGTCGCCGAGGAGGTCCCCGGCGGCTCGGACGTCGAGGAGGTCCCGGACACCCTGTCGCCGCAGGTCCCGGTGATCGAGGCGGTGCTGGACGCGCTGGGCATCGCCCGGGCGGGTGTCGCCGGCTACGAGGCGGACGACGTGATCGGCACCCTGACGGGCCGGGCACCCGGCCCGGTGGACATCGTGACGGGTGACCGCGACCTGTTCCAGCTGGTGGACGACGCGCGCGGGGTGCGGGTGCTGTACCCGGTCAAGGGCGTCGGCTCGCTGGACGTGGTGGACGAGGCCTGGCTGCGCGCCAAGTACGGCGTGGACGGTCCCGGTTACGCGGACCTGGCGCTGCTGCGCGGCGACCCGAGCGACGGCCTGCCGGGCGTGCCGGGCATCGGCGAGAAGACGGCGGCGAAGCTGCTGGAGGCGTACGGCGACCTGGCCGGGATCATGGCCGCCGCCCACGACCCCGCCTCGAAGGTCACCCCGGCGCAGCGCAAGCGGCTGCAGGAGGCGGGGGACTACGTGGCCGTCGCGCCCAAGGTGGTGCGGGTGGCCTCCGACGTGCCGCTGCCGGAGTTCACCCCGCAGCTGCCGCGGGAGCCGCACCGGCCCCAGGAGCTGGCCGCGCTGGCCGAGCGCTGGGGGCTGGGCGGCTCGCTGCAGCGGCTGCTCAGCGTGCTGGGGCCGGAACGGGCCGGGTGACGGCGAGGACGTCCCGGTCGGGCTGGAGGGTGAGGCCGACGGTGGGGCGGATCTCCTCGTCGCCGGTGTCCAGGTGGAAGCGGCTGCCGAGGGTGGCCAGCACGATCACCGCCTCGACCATCGCGAAGCGCGCCCCGAGGCAGGCCCGGGTGCCCCCGCCGAAGGGGAACCAGGTGTGGTCGGTGACCGGGTCGGGCGCCCCGTCGAGCCAGCGCTCCGGGCGGAACTCCTCGGGCTCCGGCCACCAGCGCGGGTCACGGTGGGTGGCCCAGGGGCTGATCCAGACCTGGGTGCCCGCCGGGACGGGCTCACCGCCCAGGGCGGCGCCCTCCTCGGCGACGGCCAGGTTGAGCCAGACCGTGGGGCGCACGCGCAGGGTCTCCTTCACGACGGCCTCGGTCCAGCGCAGTTCCGCGTAGTCGTCGAAGCCCGGGGTGCGGCCGCCGAGCACCCGCTCCAGTTCCTCGGTGAGCGCCTCACGCGCCTGAGGGTTGCGGGACAGCAGGTGCCAGGCCCAGGTCAAGGTGGTGGCGGTGGTCTCGTGGCCCGCGTTGTAGAGGGTGACGGTCTCGTCCCTGATCTCCCTGTCGGTGAGCCGGACACCGTGTTCGTCGACGGCGGCCAGCAACCGGCTGAGCAGGTCGTCGCGTTCGCCGCCGGCCTCACGGCGGACGGCGACGATCCGGGCGACCTCGGCGTCGAGGGTGTCGACGGCGGTCTTGAAGCGGATCCGCCCCGGGGTGCGGACCCAGTCGGGCAGCATCGCGCCCAGTCCGCGGAACTCGGCGCCCATCTGCTGCTGGGCGGCGTCCATGCAGCGGCCGATGACCTCCTCGCGGACGGCGGCGTCCGTGCCGAACACGGTCCGTACGGCGATGCGCTGGGTCAGCCCGGTCATCTCGCGGCGTACGTCGATCCGTTCGCCCCCGTTCCAGCGGTCGGCGACCTCCCGTGCGCAGTCGGCCATGGTCGCCGCGTACGCGCGCACCTGCTTGGGCCGTACCGAGGGCTGGACGAGGGAGCGCTTGCGGCGCCAGTCGGCGCCCTTGGCCACCACGACCCCCTCGCCCATCAGGTAGCGGAAGGACCAGCCGAGGTCGGGCAGCGAGAAGGTGGACTCGCGGGCCGAGAGCAGTTCCCCGATGAGCGCGGGATCATTGAGGAAGCGCGCGGGGGTGCGGCCCATGGCCCAGGTGACCTGCCCGGACCCGCACTCGCGGAGCGCGGTGAAGAAGGCGAGCGGGTCCTTGGCGAACTGCGGGAGGTTCCCCAGCAGCGGCACCCCGCGCGGTCCTGCGGTGATCGCGGTGGCGGTGTCGGAACCCATGTGCGCCGGCCTCCCGGGTAGCGTCGGATCGCGTCCGTCCCATCAAAATCGGAGAACGGCGGATCGGAACCGGCGTTCGAAGATCTCGTGATCTTTCCGAGACCGGGCTGCACAGGACCGGCCCGATGGGTTAGGCTTGCCTAACTTAGTGCGAGGAGTGTGCTCATGGCAGACCGTCCGGTGCGCAGGAAGCCGCAGCTCAACCGCGCGCGGGTGCAGCACGTGGAACGGCTGACCCCGCACATGATCCGCGTGGTGCTCGGCGGTGAGGGCCTGGCGGGATTCCCCGTGGGCGAGTACAGCGACCACTACATCAAGCTGCTGTTCCCGGTCGAGGGCGTGCGCTACCCCGAGCCGTTCGACATCCAGCGGATCCGCGCCGAGTTCCCCCGCGACCAGTGGCCGCGCATCCGGACGTACACCGTGCGCCGGTGGAACGCGGAGGCGCGCGAGCTGACCGTCGACTTCGTGTACCACGGCGACGAGGGCCTGGCCGGCCCGTGGGCCGCGCGCGTCCAGCCCGGCGAGGAGGTGCTCTTCCTCGGCCCCGGCGGCGCCTACGTTCCCGGCTCCGCGGCCGACTGGCATCTGCTCGTGGGCGACGAGAGCGCGCTGCCGGCGATCGCCGCCTCCCTGGAGCGGCTGCCCGAGGGCGCTCCCGCCCGGGTGTTCGTCGAGGTTTCCGGCCCGGAGGAGGAGCAGAAGCTCGCCACGCCCGGCAACGCCGAGGTCACCTGGGTGCACCGCGGCTCCCGGCCGGTGGGCGAGGCCCTGCTCCACGTCGTGTCCGGGCTGGAGTTCCCGCCGGGTGACGTGCAGGCCTTCGTCCATGGCGAGGCGGGCTTCGTCAAGCAGCTGCGTCGTCTGCTGCGCGTCGAACTGGGCGTGCCGCGTGAGCGGCTGTCGATCTCGGGGTACTGGCGCACCGGCCACGACGAGGACGGCTGGCAGGCCTCCAAGCCCGAGTGGAACCGCCGCATCGAGGAGGAGCAGGAGCCGCCGCGGGCGCTCGCTTCCTGACGTCGCGTACGCACCAGGCGTGACCCCGCCGTGGGGTCACGCCTGGTCGTGGTACCGGCCGGGTCTCAGACCGACTTCTGGTACGAGCGGAAGGTGCGGGTCGACAGCCCGACCGCGGCGACCGCCACCACCAGCAGCGCGCCGCCGCGGGTGAGCACCGCACCCCAGTCGGGGCTGTCGGCCATCGCGGAACGGCTCGCGACGAGCGCCCAGTTCATCGGGTTGACGTCGGCGAGGTGCCGCATCCAGGACGGCATCAGCGCTGGCGCCATGAAGGCGGAGGACAGGAAGGTCAGCGGCAGCAGCAGGAAGGTGTTGATGCCGATGATGCTCTCGCGCTGCCGTACCAGCATGCCCATGGCGTTGGAGAACGCCCCGACCAGCGTGCCGAGCAGCACCGACGCCGCGACGAGCACCAGCAGCCCGGCGGCCCCGCCGGGGTAGTCGGCGCCGCCGAGCTTGCCGAGGGCGACGATGACGACGGACTGCAGGGCGGTGCTGAGCCCCTGGGAGATGACGTTGCCGTTGATGAGCGCGGCGCGGCTGACCGGGGTGGTGAGGAAGCGGTTGAGGGTGCCGCGCTCGATCTCCTCCAGCGTGCCCATGCCGGCCCACATGCTGGAGGACAGCGCGCTCATCACGACCACGCCCGGGACGAGGTAGTCCAGGTACGATCCGCCGCCGAAGCCGGGCAGCTCCACCACGCGGCGGAAGAGCGCGCCGAACAGGAAGAGCCAGATCACCGGCTGCACCAGGGTGATGAGCAGGTACGCGGGCTGGCGCCAGAACGCCATGAGATGACGCTGCGTCATGTACCAGGTCTGGGTGAGCGCGACGGTCATCGGGCACCTCCGGCGGGGACGGTCGCGGACCCGGCCGCGGGGGTGGCGGTGTCGGCGTCGGCGAACCGGCGCCCGGCGTAGCGGAGGTACACGTCGTCCAGCGAGGGCCGGGCGACGGTGACGGAGGCGACGGCGGCGCCCTCGCGCTCCAGGACGGCGAGCACGTGCGGCACGGCCGCGGCGCCGTCGTCGGCGCGGGCGCTGAGCCGGCGGCCGTCCAGCCGGGCCTCGCGCACGCCGGCGAACTCGCCGAGCGCCGTCTCCAGGAGGTGGGCGTCGACCGGGCCGGCCGGCTCGCGCAGTTCCACGTGCACGGCGTCGCCGCGCAGTTCGCCCTTGAGCCCGTCGGGGGTGCCCTCGGCGACGACCCGGCCGCGGTCGACGATCGCGATGCGCTCGGCGAGCCGGTCGGCCTCCTCCAGGTAGTGCGTGGTGAGCAGGATGGTCAGGCCGTCGTCGCCCGCCAGGCGCGCGATCTCCTCCCACATCGCGGTGCGCGCCTCGGGGTCGAGGCCGGTGGTCGGCTCGTCGAGGAACAGCACCTCGGGGCGGTGGACCAGGCCGAGCGCGACGTCCAGGCGCCGCTGCATGCCGCCGGAGTAGGTCTTCACCGGCCGCCCCGCGGCGTCGGCCAGGTCGAAGCGGGTGAGGAGCTCCTCGACGCGGCGGTCGAGCGCGGCGCCGCGCAGCCCGTACAGCCGGCCCTGCAGCCGCAGGTTCTCCGCGCCGGTGGCGACCGGGTCGGCGCCCGACCTCTGGGCGACGACACCGATGGCCCGGCGCACCCGGTCGGGGTGGCGCAGGGCGTCGTGACCCGCGACGAGGGCGGTGCCGGAGTCGGGACGGGCCAGGGTGGTCAGGATCTTCACCGTGGTGGACTTCCCGGCGCCGTTGGGGCCGAGCAGCCCGAAGACGGTGCCGGTCTCCACGGTGACGCCCATCCCGTCGAGGGCGCGCACGTCTCCGGGATAGGTCTTGACGAGGTCGTGCGCCACGATCGCGGGCGCGCGTGTGCTCATGACAGATTCCTCCGCCTGCCAAGGGGGCCGTGCCTCCTGCACGGCCCGGTGATCGGTCGGTTCGCGGGCCCGTGACGGGCCGCACGGTGGCCCTGGTGAACGGGCCTTCCACGAACGGCCGGACCGATCGGCGGAGGGGACTGCCGGGCTATCCTGGGTGTGCCGCACCTCGATCGCCTGGCGACTGTTCCCGCAGCCGTCCGGTCCGGGGTCACCGCCCCCGGCGCGCGCTGTTCCCGCAGCGAGCGCCGGGGGCGTTCCTCATGTCGGTGTCGCGTCGGGGCCGGCCCGCCTCCCCAGCTCCTCCCAGGAGTGCCGCGCGGTGGCCGATTCCCCGGCCCCCTCCTCGGACTCCGTCCAGGCTTCGGGCATCTCGCCGGTCTCATGCCAGCGCCGCCACTCGGCGGCTCCGGAGATGGTCCCCCTCTCGAGTTCGCCGAGGAAGCCGCGGATCCACTGCGCCTCGGCCTCGAGCATGTGGACCTGGTACTCGGTCTCGATCAGGAACATCCGCGGCAGGTCGTGCCGGAGCCTGGCGAGCACGCCGTGGACGCCGGCCGCCTGCACCTCCAGCTTCGCGACCCGCTCGGTGAGCAGGTCGACCACCTCGTCGGCGGGCAGCACGAGCAGCAGCGACAGCGCCGCCTCGAAGGCCGGGTACTCGCGCACCGGTACGGCGACCAGGTCGGCGAGCCAGTCGTGCAGCTCCTCCCGGCCGGCCCCGGTCAGCCCGTACAGCGTGCGCTCGGGGCGGTTGCCCTGCCGCTGCACGCCGGTGACCTCCACGAAGCCGTGCTTCTCGAGGTTCTGCACGACGGTGTAGAGCGAGCCGTAATTGATCTTGATGCTCTGCTCCTTGCCCCGCTGCCGAAGCACCTGGGCGATCTCGTACGGATGCATGGGGCGTTCGCCGAGCGTCGCCATGACGGCGAGGGCCAGCGGGTTGCCGAGCTTGCGGCGCTTGGCCATGCCCGAACACCTCCCTCACTCGCACCCGTATATCCGTGACCGAACATATCGCGAGTCATCCACCCTGACAAGCGCGATACATCGCGAATTGCGGGGAGGGTCGCACCGGCCCGACGGCGGTGAGCACCTTGGAGCGTCGCGGACATGAACGTGACACGCGGGCGAAATGGACCGCCCCTAATTTCTGTCACCCGACAGGAATCCAGCGACAGGGGTCCGCCATGACCACCACCGCACCGTCCGCGCCCTCCGCTCCCCCGCCGCCCCCGCCGGCCTCCGACGACGGCACCCTCGCCGGCTTCGGCTACCGCCAGGAACTGCACCGCAGCATGGGGCGCTACGCCTCCTTCGCCGCGGGCTTCTCCTTCATCTCCGTCCTGACGACGGTCTTCCAGTTCTTCGCCTTCGGCTTCTCCTCCGGCGGTGCCGCCTTCTTCTGGACCTGGCCCGCGGTGCTCGCCGGGCAGCTGCTGGTCGCCGCCTGCTTCGCCGAACTCGCCGCCCGCTACCCGCTGTCCGGGGCGATCTACCAGTGGTCGACCCGGCTCAGCACACCGACGTGGGGCTGGTTCGCCGGATGGATCATGGTGATCGGCCAGGTGGTGGTCGTGGCGGCCGCCGCGCTCGCCCTGCAGGTCGTCCTGCCCGCGATCTGGCCGGGCTTCCAGGTCCTCGGCGGCGATCCGGCGCCCACCACCGCGACCGGGGCGGCCAACGCGGCTCTGCTCGGCGTGGTGCTGCTGGCCCTCACGACCGTGGTCAACACGCTCGACAACCGGGTCATGTCGGCCGTCAACCGCGTCGGCGTCACCGCGGAGATCATCGGTGCGGGCCTCATCGTCGTCCTGCTGTTCACGCACGCCGAACGCGGTCCCGGCGTCACCCTCCACACCGGCGGCCAGGGCGGCGCCGTCGGTGCGCTCCTCGTCGGCTCCTTCACCGCCGCGTACGTCCTCATCGGTTTCGACAGCGCCGGCGAGATGAGCGAGGAGACCCGCTCGCCGCGCCGCACCGCCCCGCGCACCATCCTCACCGCCCTCGCCGCGGCCGGCGCCCTCGGCGGACTGCTCCTCCTCGGCGGACTGCTCGCCGCCCCCAGCCTCACCGACGGGCGGCTCGCGACGGAGGGCCTGAGCTACGTCCTCACCAGCAGCCTCGGCGCGGGCGTCGGGAAGGCGCTGCTCGCCGACGTCACCGTCGCCATCGCCGTGGCCACGCTGGCCATCCAGACCGCCGGCACCCGCATGCTCTTCTCCATGGCCCGCGACGGCGTCCTCCCGTTCTCCGCCCGCCTGTCCCGGGTCTCGCCCCGTACCGGCATGCCCGTCGCGCCCGCGCTCGTCGTCGGTGTCGCGGCGGCCGCGCTCTGCCTGCTCAACCTCCTGTCCCCGGACGCCTTCCTGGCCATCGGCACCACCTGCATCGCCATGCTGTACCTGGCCTACGCGATGGTCACCGGCCCGATGCTGCTGCGCCGGCTGCGCGGCGAGCGCTTCGGCGCCGGCGGGACGGACGAGCGGGGCCGCCCGCTGTTCTCCCTCGGCCGCTGGGGCCTGCCCGTCAACGCGCTGGCCCTGCTCTACGGGCTGGCCATGACGGTCAACCTCGCCTGGCCGCGGGCGGCGGTCTACGACCCGGCCGGCGGCCACTGGTACTTCCAGTGGTTCACCGTGCTGTTCCTGCTGGGCAGCGTGGGTGCGGGGGTCGCGTGGCGGCTGCTGAGGGCGCGTCCGGGGCGCTCGGCGGAGAACGCCCGCCTCGCCGAGGCCCTCCCGGAACCGACCCGGTAGCCACGGCAGTTCGGCGGCACGACGACCCTCCCCCTCTCGACCTCGGGGAGGGGCGTGCGGCACCGGTGTGGCACCGGCCACCGACAGCGCCCGGGGGTCGGCGCTGCCACACTGGCCGTATGGCCGTACCCGCACCCGAGCCGTCACCCCTTCCCGGCCTGTCGCCCGACGGGCAGCCGGCGCAGGAGCGCCCGACCGTCCTCTGCGCCGACTGCCACCGGCCCCTCACCGCGCACGACGCCCGGCTGTGGGGCCGGGGCCGCGGCTGCCGGCGCAAACACGGACTCGGCGCGGCACCGCGGACCGGGCGCTTCGACGTCGAGCAGGAACAGCTGCCGGGGACGTGAACACGCGCCCGGGCCACGCCACGTGAACGAACGGCTTCTTGCACACGAGGCAGATCATCTTCCGCTGCCACTCCTCGTTCACGCGCTTCGCGGCCTCCACCCTGCCCCGTTCCCGCAGACGCCACACGACGCCGGCGACGGCCACCAGCAGTCCGGCGAGGATCGCGCCCGACACGAGCAGCGCCATCCCCGACAGGAGCAGTCCCACCGGCCATGCGAAGGCACCCTCGGCCGGCAGCCGTCCGAGATCAGCCTTCACGGCGAACCCGGCTCGACCGTCTGCGGCTCACCGGCCCATGGTCACCATCCGTCGGGCGTGGGGGTGAGGCGGCTCACTATTCGTCGACAAACCGACAAGGCGCCTCCCCCGCCGAGCGCCGGGCGCTCGCGGCCCCAAGCACGTCCGCGGCCGACCCGATGCCCCGTCTGCCGTGGCGGACGCGTACGGTACAGCCGTGAAATCTGCGCACTGGACCGCCGCAGTCCTGGCCCTCGCCGCGCTCGGCATCGTCGTCGCCGTCGTCGTCGCCGTCGCCGAGGGCAATCACGCCCCGGTCGTCATGCCCTCACTGCCCATCACGGTGCTCCTGCCCGTCGGCCTCGGGCTCGGAGCCCGCCATGCGTGGCGGAGGGCGACCGGGCGCGGCGCGCCGTCCGTCGGCGTGGACCACCAGGCATGGCAGTCGCGCGGGCGCTGACAAGTGACGCACCGTGAGGAGCGCGCTGCGGGCGCGATCGTCGGATCGGCCGTCGGCGACGCGCTCGGCGCGCCCTTCGAGTTCGGCCCGGCGGGCGCGTTCAGCGCCCGCTTCCCCGCACCGGGCGCGGGTGACGAGATGTGCGGAGGCGGCGGCTGGGACCCCGGTGAGGCCACCGACGACACGCAGATGGCGGTGCTCGTGGCCGATTCCCTGCTGGAGTCGGGCACGCTCGACCTCCCCGACGTCTTCGCGCGGTTCGTACGGTGGGCGGCCGCCGACCCCAAGGACATCGGCCTGCAGACCGAGGCCGTCCTGACCTCCGGCGACCCCTGGGACCTGGCCGCGGCGGTGCACTTCCAGACGCATCACCGGGCGGCGGGCAACGGCGCCCTGATGCGGGCCGCCCCCGCCGCCGTCCACTTCGCCGGGCACGGACGCGCGGCCTCCCTCGACGCCGCACGCAGGATCGCCGCCCTCACCCACGGCGACCGCGCCGCCTGGGAGGGCAGCGCGATCCTCCACGACCTGGTACGCGTGGCCCTCGACGGCGGCGACCCGGTCGCCGCCGCGGTCGTGGCCGACGCGCTGGCACAGGTCCCCGAGCCCTTCCACGAGCGGTGGGCCGCCGTCCTCGCGCCCGGTTGGCACCCCGGCCTGGCCACGGAGTTCAACGGCGCCGTCTGGCCGTGCCTCGGCTCCGCGGTCTGGGCCGTGCGGACCACCGGCGGCTTCGAGGCCGCGCTGCGCGCCGCGGTCGACCTGGGCGGCGACACCGACACCGTCGCCGCCGTCACGGGGACCCTCGCCGGCGCGGTGTACGGCCTCGCGGCCGTACCCGAGCGCTGGACGGCCCACCTGCACGTGCCGGTACCGGGCTGGCCCGGCCGCGTCCTGCGCGTCGCCGACCTGATCGCCCTGGCGGCCCGGCTGACCGGGGACTGACCTGCAGGGGCCGCGTCACACCGCCAGCAGGGCCTCGCCCTCGCGGTGCAGGGCGGCCAGGCCGCCGTCCGGGCAGCCGGCGACGCGCAGCGCCGCGTCGGCGGTCGCGGAGGCGAAGGCCGGCCCGTCGGGGATCGGGTTGTCTCGCCTGATGAGGATGACGCCCTCGATGAGGCCGAAGACGAGGTCGGCGCGGACCGCGAGATCGGCGGCGCCGAGCGCGGCGCCCGGCACCGTCGCGGCCAGCAGGGCGGCGTAGACGGCCTTCAACTCGTCCCGGACGGCGCGGAAACCGGCGAAGCGCTCGGCACGGACCTCGGGGAGCAGGTAGAGCGCGCCGAGGTTGTGCGGCCCCCCGCACAACAGGGCGACGTCCGCCCGGCACAGCGCCCACAGCCGGGCCTCGGCAGGGGCGTCCGTGCGGGCGACGAGCGAGTGCGCGAGGTCCAGGGACGGGCGGACGGTGCCCTCCAGGAGCGCGGCGAGGAGGTCCTCCTTGCCGCTGAAGTAGTGGTACATCGAGGCCTGCCGCATCCCGGCGCGCTCGGCGACGGCGCGGGTCGTGGTGGCCGCGTAGCCCTGCGTGCTGAACAGTTCGGCCGCGGCGGCGAGGAGTTCCTCGCGGGCGGTCAGGCCGCTGTCCGGCCGCGTCTGCGCGCGCGGCCGCCCGACACGCCGTCCCGTGGTGCTCACGCCTCGATCCTCGCACAGCCGATCGGCCCCGCGGCGAGCCCCGAAGTGACCGGTGCCGCCCGGCGTCCGGGCGACGCCCCGGCACACCGGGCTCCGGTCCGGCGCCACCGGGATCACGCGCCGCGCGGGCGTGAGCACCCGGTAACCACCGGGAAACGCACGGGCAACGGCGCCGAATCCACCGCCACGTAATTTCTGTCGGACGACAGAAATTGGAGGTGGATCGCCGTGTCGACAGGGACGCCTCACGGAGCCCGTGACCACGCCCGCGCGCAGGAGGGGACGCGGGTGGACGCCATGCCCGTGCTGCCCGCCGCGCACTGGCCGGAGCGGCCGCCGCCCGGTGTCGAGCCGCGCGACCTGGTCTGGGCGGAGACCGTCGCGGGGGGCACCTACACGCACAAGGTGCTGGCCCGCGGCACCGAACTGCGGCTCACCGACCTGACGGGCGACGCCTGCGCCCACCTGCTGCTGTACGTCGCCGACCGTCCCTGGGAGCGGCTCAACACCGCCGACACCGTGAAGGTGCTGTGGAACGCCTACCTCGGTGCGGGCCACCTGCTCCTGTCCGACCAGGGCCGGGTGCTCGCCTCGGTCGTGGCCGACACCGGCGGCCGCCACGACGCGCTCTGCGGCACCTCGACCGCCATCCGCAACACCGCGCTGTACGGGGACGGTTCGGCGCACGGCCCCTCCCCCGCGGGCCGCGAGCTGCTGAAGCTGGCCGCGCTGAAGAACGGCCTGGAGCCGCGCGACCTGCCGCCGTCGGTCTCCTTCTTCCAGGGCGTCCGCGTCGTCGCCGACGGGAAGCTGGAGTTCACCGGCTCCGCGGGCCCCGGCGCGTCCGTCACCCTGCGGGCCGAGCAGCCGCTGACCGTGCTGATCGCGAACGTGCCGCACCCGCTGGACCCGCGGCCGGAGTACGTCTGCACGCCCCTGGAGGTGCTGGCCTGGCGCGCTACGCCGACCGCGCCCGGGGACCCGTTGTGGGACGCCACTCCCGAGGGCCGCCGCGCCTTCCTCAACACCGCCGACCACCTCGCCGCCAGGGGGCTGCAGTGACCAGCGAGACCACCGTCGTCCCCGCCCGCGCGCCCTGGTCCGCGGTGGTCCGCGCCGGGGAGCACCTGACCGTCACCGACCTCGGCGGCAACCAGGCCGTGGACTTCCTGGTGTACGACGCCCACGACACGGCCGTCCGCTACAGCGCGCCGGACACCCTCCAGGCCCAGGGCGGCATCTTCCTGACCACCGGCAGCGTGCTGCTCTCCAACGAGCACACCCCGCTGATGACCGTCGTGGAGGACACCTGCGGCCGCCACGACACCATCGGCGGCGCCTGCTCCAAAGAGTCCAACACCCTGCGCTACGGCCACCACACCTGGTCGCAGCACGCCTGCGTGGAGAACTTCCTCGCCGAGGGCGCCAGGTACGGCCTCGGCAAGCGCGACCTGGTGGGCAACGTCAACTGGTACATGAACGTGCCCGTCGAGCCCGACGGCACCCTCGGCATCGTCGACGGCATCTCCGCCCCAGGGCTCCGGATCGTGCTGCGGGCCGAGACCGACGTCCTCGTCCTGGTCTCCAACTGCCCTCAGGTCAACAACCCCTGCAACGGCTTCGACCCGACCCCGGTCGAGATGACGGTCTCCGGCGGCCGCGCATGACCCACGCCGTGAGCCACGCCGCCTTCGACACCCTCCTCGTCGCCAACCGCGGCGAGATCGCCGTCCGCGTCATCCGCACCGCCCGGCGCATGGGCCTGCGCACGGTCGCCGTCTTCTCCGACCCCGACCGCTCCGCCCCGCACGTGCGCCTCGCCGACCACGCCGTACGGCTCGGCCCGGCCCCGGCCAAGGCCAGCTACCTGGACGCCGACGCCGTCCTGGCCGCCGCCCGCGCCACCGGGGCGGGGGCGGTCCACCCCGGCTACGGGTTCCTCTCCGAGGACGCGGACTTCGCGCGCCGCTGCGAGGCCGCCGGCCTGGTCTTCGTCGGGCCGACGCCGGAGCAGCTGGCGCTCTTCGGCACCAAGCACACCGCGCGCGCCGCCGCCGAGGCCGCCGGGGTGCCCCTGCTGCCGGGCACCGGGCTGCTGGCGGACCTCGACGCCGCCCTGGAGGCGGCGCGGGCCCTCGGCTACCCGGTGATGCTCAAGGCCACCGGCGGAGGCGGCGGCATCGGCATGCGGGCCTGCCGCTCCGCCACCGAGCTGACCGAGGCCTGGGAGAGCGTGCGGCGCGTGGCCGCGGCCTCCTTCTCCTCCGCGGGCGTGTTCCTGGAACGCCTGGTGGAGCGGGCCCGCCACGTCGAGGTGCAGGTCTTCGGCGACGGGCGCGGCCGCGTCGTCGACTTCGGCGACCGCGACTGCTCCCTGCAGCGCCGCAACCAGAAGGTCCTGGAGGAGGCCCCCGCCCCCGGTCTGCCGGTCGCCGTGCGCCGCCGCCTCGCCGGCAGCGCCCGCGACCTGTGCGCCTCCGTCGGCTACCGCTCGGCGGGGACGGTGGAGTACGTGTACGACGCCGCCCGCGACGAGGCGTACTTCCTGGAGGTCAACACGCGCCTGCAGGTGGAGCACCCGGTGACGGAGGAGGTGTACGGCGTCGACCTCGTCGCGTGGATGCTGCGCCTCGCGCAGGGCGACACCGGCGTGGTCACGGAGCCGGGCCCGCCGCGCGGCCACGCCGTGGAGGCCCGCGTCTACGCCGAGGACCCCAGCCGCGGGCACCGGCCCGGCGCGGGCGTGCTGACCGAGGTCGCGTTCCCCGAGGGCGTCCGCGTGGACGCCTGGGTCGAGACCGGAACCGAAGTGACCACCGCGTACGACCCGATGCTGGCCAAGGTCATCGCCCACGGCACCGACCGCGTGGACGCCCTCGACCGGCTCGCCCGTGCGCTCACCGCGACCCGGGTGGGCGGCATCGAGACCAACCTCGGCCTGCTGCGCGCCGCCGTCGCCGAGCCGGCGCTGCGCGCGGCCGTGCACACCACGGCGACCCTGGAGGGCGTCGCCGACCCGACGCCACGCGTCGAGGTGCTGCGGCCGGGCACGCTGACCACCGTCCAGGACTGGCCCGGCCGCACCGGGCTCTGGCACGTCGGCGTGCCGCCCTGCGGGCCCATGGACGACCTGTCCTTCCGGCTCGGCAACGAGGCGCTGGGCAACGACGAGGGCGCCCCCGGCCTGGAGTGCACCCTGCTCGGCCCGCGGCTGCGCTTCACGCACCCGACGACCGTCTGCGTCACCGGCGCGCCCGTCGCCGTGTCCGTGGACGGCAGGCCGGTTCCGCAGTGGGAGCCGGTCACCGTACCGGCCGGCGGCGAGCTGGACGTACCGGCACCGCAGGGCCCGGGGCTGCGGACGTACGTGCTGTTCGGCGACGGCGGGCTCGACGTCCCCGCGTACCTGGGCAGCGCGGCAACCTTCACCCTGGGGCGGTTCGGCGGCCACGGCGGCCGGGCGCTGCGCTCCGGGGACGTGCTCCACGGGGGCGGGCCCTGCGGCGGCACCCCCGTGCCCGTGGACCGGCGACCGGACTTCACCACCGCGTGGCACGTCGCCGCCGTCGAAGGACCGCACGCCGCGCCCGAGTTCTTCACCGAGGACGACGTCCGCGACTTCTACGCGGCGCAGTGGAAGGTGCACTTCAACTCCGCGCGCACGGGCGTCCGCCTGGTCGGGCCCAAACCGCGCTGGGCCCGCGCCGACGGCGGTGAGGCGGGGCTGCACCCCTCCAACATCCACGACACCCCGTACGCGGTCGGCGCCGTCGACTACACCGGCGACATGCCCGTGCTGCTCGGCCCCGACGGGCCCTCGCTGGGCGGCTTCGTGTGCCCGGCGACCGTCGTCACCGGGCAGCGCTGGAAGCTGGGGCAGCTCCGTCCCGGCGACACCGTGCGGTTCGTGCCGGTCACCGAGGACACGGCGGCCGCCCTGCGGCGCTCCCCCGCCGTCGTGCCGCGCGCCTCGCGACCCGTGCTCGGCGACGGCGGCGTCCTCGGGCGCCTTCCGGAGGGCGAGGGCCGCCCGTCGGTGGCCTACCGGCGCAGCGGCGACGACAACCTGCTCGTCGAGTACGGGCCGATGCAGCTCGACCTCGCCCTGCGGATGCGCGTCCACGCCCTCGCGGAGCACCTGGCCGCCGCCGGACTGCCGGGGGTCGTCGACCTCACGCCGGGCATCCGCTCGCTCCAGGTGCACGTCGACCCGGACGTGCTGTCCACGGCCAAGCTGCTGGACTGCGTGCGCGAGGCGGAGGGGCACCTGCCGCCCGCCGAGCGGCTGGTGGTGCCCAGCCGCACCGTCCACCTGCCGCTGTCCTGGGACGACCCCGCCACGCGCGAGGCCGTCGCCCGCTACATGGCGGGGGTGCGGGACGACGCGCCCTGGTGCCCCTGGAACATCGAGTTCATCCGCCGTGTCAACGGGCTGGAGTCGGTGGAGGACGTACGGCGCACCGTCTTCGACGCGGAGTACCTGGTGCTGGGGCTCGGTGACGTCTACCTGGGCGCGCCCGTCGCGACCCCGCTCGACCCACGGCACCGGCTGGTGACCACGAAGTACAACCCGGCGCGGACCTGGACCGCCGAGAACTCCGTCGGCATCGGCGGCGCCTACCTGTGCGTGTACGGCATGGAGGGGCCCGGCGGCTACCAGTTCGTGGGCCGCACCGTCCAGGTCTGGGGGCGGGGCGCGACGGCCGGGCGGCGGCCGTGGCTGCTGCGGTTCTTCGACCGGATCAGGTGGTTCCCGGTCGAGGCCGGCGAACTGCTGGAGATGCGGGCCGACATGGCCGCTGGGCGCCTGGAACTGCGGGTCGAGAAGGGCGAGTTCGCCCTCGCCGAGCACCAGGCCTTCCTCGACGCCAACGCCGCGTCCATCGGCGCCTTCCGGGCCCGGCAGGCGGCCGCGTTCGCCGCCGAGCGGGACGCGTGGGAGGCGGCCGGGGAGTTCGCCCGTGCGGAGGCGGCCGCGTCCCCGGCGGCGGGCGCGGCCACGGCGGGCGTCACGGTGCCCGAGGGCGGCAGCGCGGTCGAGGCGGAGTTCCCGGCGTCGGTGTGGCAGGTCGCGGTCCGTCCGGGTGACCGGGTACGGGCCGGGCAGCGGCTGCTGGCGCTGGAGGCCATGAAGATGGAGTCCCCGGTCGAAGCCCCCGTGGACGGCGTCGTGGACGCGGTCCTGGTCACCCCGGGGGACCAGGTCGACGCCGGCACGGTGCTGCTCACGCTGCGCCCCGTGTAGCCCGCCCCTGCTGCACCTGCCTCCGACCCTCGACGCCTGGGCGTCCCGCCCGCCCCACCGGTCGCCGCCGGTGCCCGCGACCGGGACACCCGCCCGGGCCGGCCGGACACCACCGGCCGCCATCCGACCGACCGCACCCGCCTCACCCGCCTCACCCGGGCGCCACACCCACGCCCTGATCGGCGCCGGTGCCGTGATCGCGGCGCCGTCCCGGGTAGGGGGTGACCGGGCGGGAAGACACCCGTGAAGGAGAACCCGACATGCCCACTCCGCCCCCCTCCGG
>NZ_JARAVO010000184.1:0-20075 GCF_033792805.1 Streptomyces sp. PA03-1a | reverse complement strand
GGACGGTGGAGGAGCCGGGGTACAGCGTGCTGCTGACCGGGGCCGGGGACGCGGACCGGAAGCTGGACGTCGTCCGGGCGCTGCGGTCCGTGACGGGGCGGAGCGCCTGGCGGAGCAGGCAACTGCTGGATGCCGTGCCGCTCGTGGTCGTGGAGCAGACCCGGTGGAGGCGGCCGAGGACGCCGCGGCTGCTCGATGCGGCGCGCGCCGGTGCCCGGGTGCGCTGCACATGGAGCGGGTGCGTCTTCGCCCCCGGCACCGGGCCCGGCGACGAGCAGCCGTGCACACCTCCCGCATGGTCGGCGTCAGGCTGACCGCCGGCACACCGCTTCCTCCGCGGCTGAACCGCTACACCGGGCCGCCCGCCGCCCCGGCGGGCGACACCGCCGCGGCGGACGGATCAGCTGACGGATCCGCGCTCCAGGTGGCGGCGCACAGGGCGCGGGAGAGTTCGTCTGCGTAGACGGCGGCGGCGAGCCAGGCGAGGGCGAAGCGGTCGGTGTCGGCGGGCAGGAGGCGGCCGAAGGGGTCGCGGCCGCGGTCGGCCGCTGCGCGGTCGAGGTCTTGCAGGAGGTCCGCGGCGGTCGGAAGGGCGGCGCGGCGCAGGCGCCGGGCGTCGGAGGCGGAGTTCGTGGGGAGGGCGAGCACACGGCGGCCGCCGGAGGCGGCCTGGTGGACGCGGCGGAGCAGCAGGTGGACGGGGGCCTCGTCGGGAGCCGCGGACGGCGGGAGCGGGAGTGGGACCGGGGGTTGGACCGCGGGGAGGTCGGCGCGCTGCAGGCGGTCGAGGCCGGTGTCCACGCGGGCCTCGGGGTCGGCGGGATGACTGGTGGCCAGCAGCAGCGCGCGCGGGTGCGGGGCCGGGTCGAGCCGGGCGATGACGCGCAGAGGGGTGCCCGGCACGCCCGCGAGCAGCCGCAGGTTGTCGCGGTGGGGCAGCGCGGGATGGTCGAGCGCGGCGGCGAGCCGGAGCGTCAGGCCGTCGCATTCGGCGAGCAGGCAGGCGCCGCCGGCCTCGCGGACGGTGCCGATGAGGGTGACGTCGAGGAAGAGCAGGCCGTCTCCGGTGGTGAGGGCGCGCACGGCCTGTTCGGCGACGGGCACCCGCCACAGGCGGTCCAGAGGTTCGGCCGTCCAGGCGGCGCCGGGGGCCCGTACGGCGCGGACGGCGGCTCCCGCGCCGAGCCTGCCGGTAGGCGAGACCGTCGCTCCGGACACGGCGAGGCCCGCGCGGGACAGTTCGCGGTGGCTGAGGGCGGTGTCGCCGATGCGCACGGCCCGGTCGGCGGCGCCCGTGGCGCGGCCGGGGCCGCCGGGCGCGACGTCGGAGACGGTGTAGAGGCGGCCGTCGGCGTCCGCCGTCCAGGTGACGGCGCCCGCGTAGCCGCTCGCGGTGAGGACGGGCTCGGAGAACAGGCCGTACAGCCGCAGCGAGCCGTCCGGGGTGTACGGCTGTCGCGCGGTGCCGCGCACGGCGGCCAGTTCGGGACCGGTGGCGTACGGGACCCGGTGGGCGGTGCCGAGGAGTTCGCGCAGCGCGGCGACCAGGTCGGCGAGGCGGTGCCCGGGGTCGGCGGCGCGGGCGGCGCGCAGCCGGGTGACGACGGACACGGCCGCCGCGGCTGCGCGCGGCAGCCCGCTCAGCCGGGCCGAGTGCGCGGCCCGCAGCAGTTCAGCCTGGACGACGGCGCCGGAGCCGTCGATGCCCGCGTCGAGGACGGCGGCGCCCGCGGCGCGCAGGGCGTCGGCGGCGGCGTGTTGCTGCGGGGTGGCGTTCTCGGGCTCGGGCCCCGCCTCCCCGAGGGCCTGGGATGGGGCTCCTTCGGCGGTCGGCGCCGTTGCCTCGGCGACGGGTGCGGCCGAGGCGGCCGCGGCGCGGTGCAGGCAGTCGGGAGCGAGCAGGCAGCCGCAGCGCACGTCCTCCGCCCGGGTCACCGTGCCCCCGGGGGCGTGCAGTTCCAGGTCGGTGTCGTCGTCCACGGCGATCCGCACGGCGTCGCCGTCGACGACGACCGGGCGGGCCGCGAGCTTGGCCACGCCGGCGTCGAGGCGCTTGCGCAGCCGGGGCGGAAGCGCCCCGACGAGTTCCGCGGTCACGGCCGGTGCGACCGGGGGGAGTTGCTGGCTCATGTGATCTTCTCCCCTACCCAGCGGGCGAGTTCGAGGGGGCTGAGGGCGGCGACGGGCATGCCCGCGGCGACGAGTTGTCCGGCGACGCCCGTGGAGTAACGGGGGCGCCCGGCGTCGTCCAGGCTGGCGCAGCCCAGGACGTGACAGCCGGCGCCGACCAGGGCGCGGACCTCGGCCAGGAGGCCGCCGAGCGGATACCCCTCCTCGAAGTCGCTGACGACCACGACGAGGGTGCGCGAGGGCACGGTCACCAGTTCGCGGGCGTGCCGGAGCCCGGCGGCGATGTGGGTGCCCCCGCCGACGCTCACCTCCAGGAGGAGGGAGAGCGGGTCCGCCACGTGGTCGGTGAGGTCGATGACCTCGGTGGAGAACGCGAGGAAGTGCGTGGACAGGGTGGGCACCCCGGCCAGGACGGAGGCGGTGAGCGCGGCCCAGATCGTGGAGGCCTCCATGGACCCCGACACGTCCGTCACCAGGATCAGCCGCCAGTCCGCGGCCCGCTGGGCCCGGGCGCGGAACACCGGCCGCTCCGGGATCACCTGGACGGTGCCGTCGGGACCGCGGCGTGCGGTGGCCAGGTTGGCGCGCAGCGTACGGGCCAGGTCGAGGCCGCCCCCGGGGCGCCGGCTGGGGCGCGGGAGCGCGGTCCCGTGCAGCGCCGGGCGCAGCCGTGTGGCGAGTTGCCGGGTGAGGGCCTCGACCAGGCGCCGTACGAGGGGGCGCAGCGCGGCCAGCCGGGCCTCCGGCAGTCCGCCCGCGTGCCGCAGGACGGTGCGCAGCAGGTCCACGGAGGGGCGCACGCTGTCGGGGTCGAGTTCGGCCACCACGTCCTTGCGGCCGGACGCGGCGGCGGCCGCCAGCACCTCCTCGCGGATACCGGGCCCGAACAGCGCCGCCAGCTCCTCTGACCACTCGCGCACCCCGGGGTAGGGCGCCTCGCGGCCACCACGGCCACCGCCGGCTCTGCCGGCCCCGCCGTGCCCGCCGAGGTCGCCGCGGCTGCCCTCGCCCCGGCCGTTGCCGTACAGCTCGTCCAGCGCGGTGGCCAGGGCCCCGGCGGAAGGCGGCAGCCGGTCGCCTCGCCGGCCCAGCACGAGGCGCCACCGGTCGGCGGGCGCGAGGGTGCGGGCCGCGGCGGCGGGGGCTTCGCCCGGTGCGCCGGGGGCGGTGGCGGGCTGCTGCGTGCCCGGCGACGCCGCGTCGGCGGACCGTACGGGCGTGGTGCCTGCAGCACGGCCGGCGGACGAATCCGGGCCCGCGACCAAACCATCGTCGCGAACGGCCGCGTCGGGGGTGGTGGCACCGTGCGGTGCATCCGGCGACGCCGTGGCGGCGGGGCCTGCCGGGAACACCGTTGCCGCCGGGCCGGTGGGGCTCGAAGCGCTGTCGGCCGTTGGGGCCGCCTCGGGCGTCTCGTGCGAGAGCAGGCCGAGCCGGGACAGGGTCGCGCGGGCGGCGAGGTCGGCGCGGGTCCAGGTCGCGAGGGCGACGGGGTCGACGCCCGCGGTGTCGGCGATGTCGTCGGCGTCCAGGCGTTCCTCGACGGCCGCGAGGAGACGGTCGCGGGCGGCCGGGCTGAGGGTGTCGAAGCCGCCGCGCAGGGCCGGGAGCCGTGGCAGGAAGGCCTGGTCGGGCAGGTCGCGGACGCGGTCGAGCAGGGGTTCCAGGGCGGGGGCGGCCGCCTCGAGCAACGGGCCGGCCGCCGTCAGCAGCCCGGTCAGCCGGGCGGTGAGGGCGGCGCGGGAGTCGGGGTCGCCCGCGGCGTCGACCCAGGAGGCGACGCGGGCGCCGAGGGTCTCGGGCGCCTCGTGGCCGAGGAGGACCCGGACGGCACCTGCCGCCCCGCGCATCAGCGGGGAGCCGTCCGCGGCGAGCCGCGCGAGGGCGTCGGTGAGCCGGACGCCGCCCAGGAGGTCCGCGCGGTGGGCGAGTTCGAGCAGCGCGTGTGCGTCGGCGGGGTCCTCGGACCCGGTCAGGCCGTCGACCTGACGGACCGCCGCCGCGGTGAGCAGCTCGGCGACGGCGGTCGCGCGGGCGGTGCGGGCCTCGTCGGCGCCGAGGCCGGCGATGTGGCCGGCCCGGACGCGGTCCAGCAGGGCGAGTCCCGCGAGGAGTTCGGGGAGGGTGCCGGAGGCGGGGAGCACGTCGGCGGTCTCGGCGAGACGTTCCCCGGCGAGCCCGGGTAGCCCGCACTCCGCGGCCCGGGCCAGTCCGGCGAGGGTCTGCGCCGCGGTGGGGCCACCCTCGTCCGTCTCCTGGCGGCGGCGTTCGCGCAGCACGCCCTCGGCGGCCTGGGCGGCGGTGACGCCACGGACCCCGGCCGCGGTGAGCATGGCCGCGGTGGCGGGTGTCCAGCGGACCTCCCAGCGGGTGGTGAGGCCCTCGGTGCCGGCCGCGCCCGTGACGTCCTTCGGCTCGGCGTAGGGCACGCCGCACACCGACAGCCTGCGCAGCAGGAGTTCGCGGCGGCGGTCGAGCTCGGAGCGCAGCGGATCCAGGCGCAGGTCCCGCGCCTCGGCCGGGGCACCGGAGTCCGGACCGGGGGCGGGCAGGCCCAGTGCGGCCAGTTCCGCCTCGACGGCGGGGGCCAGGCCGCTGCGGGGCGCGTCCGGTGCGGGGCGTCCGCCGCGGGTGCCGACCAGCACCCGTTCCATGGCGCGCGCCACGGCCCGTCCGCGGCCGTACGGCTCGCCCTGGGCGAGCACGGTCTGCACCGCCTCCACGAGCTCCCCGCGGCCGGCCGCGGGCAGCCCGCGCAGCCGGGAGAGGTCACCGGCGAGCCGGCTGATCTCGCGCGCGTCGGCCGGGCCCGACGGGTGGCCCTGGGCGCGCAGTTCGGCGCAGATGCGGACGGCGGCGCGGGTGAGCGCCTCGTCGAGCGCGGCGGGGTCGCCGGCCGCCTCCAGCACCATGTGCTGCCACTCGGGGTCGCGGATGCCCGCCGGATAGCCGGAGCGTTCGTCCAGCAGCGGGTACGCGTAGGGGATCAGGGAGGTCGTCCAGGTCGTGCCGCCCCCGGGTGCCGGCGGTACGTCCGGGCCTTCCACGGGGGCGGTGCCCTCCGGCCACGCGTCGGCCGGGACCAGGGCGGACGCGTGGAAGGCACCGACGACGACGGCCGCGCGGCGGCCGTCCGCGGTGGCCTCGGCGATGCGGGCCCGCATCCACTGCTCGCGGCGCAGGTCGAGTACGGGGACCCCCGCGCCCTCGGCGGCGTCCCGGCGCAGCGCCCATCCCGTCAGGAGGGCGGCACGGCGCAGCGCTTCGGGCGGTGAGCCCGGGGCGGCGGCCTCGACGAGGCGGTCCCACAGGTCGTCGCCGGGGCGGCCGGTGAGGCGGGCGTGCAGGGCCCCCTGCAGCCCGGGACCGGAGTCGCCCGGCGCGGCCGTCGTGCGTCCGGCGTCCCAGGCGCGGTCGGCGAGCGGCAGGTCGCAGGCGACGACGGGAACGCCGCGCCGCGCCGCCCAGCGGACGGCGGCGAGTTCGGGCGAGAAGTCGGCGAAGGGGTAGAAGGCGGGACCGCCGCCCCCGTCGCCGGGGGCGGCGGCGAGGGCGACGGGGGCCCGGGTGTCCTCGTGCGCGAGCCAGGGCAGCCACTCCTGCATCTCGCCGGGGAGTTCGACGAGTAGCACGTCGGGCTTCGCCCCGTCGAGCAGGGCGGGCAGCGCGGCCGCCAGCGACGGGGCGTGGTGCCGTACGCCGACGAGGTAGGGCGCCGCCGGGTCGGTGAGGACCGTGACGGCCTCGTCCGGGGTGAGGGACACGGGCTCAGCCTTCCAGGACGGCGCGCAGCTCCCACAGGGTGCGCCAGGTCGGGGAGCCCTGCTCGGCGCGGCGCCGCACGGGGCCGTCCCAGTAGCCGAGCAGCCGGGCGGCGTCGGCCGGGTCGTCCTTGCGCACGACGCCGAGGAGGTGGCCGGGCAGCAGGCCGAGCACGTCCCGGTCACCGGGGAAGTACGCCGCGGCCAGGCCGAGCGCGCCGGCGACCGCGACGGCCTCCGCGGTGCTCATGACCGTGGAGGGCCGTTCGACCTCCCAGCCTTCGGCGGAACGGCCCTCGCGCAGGTCGCGGAAGGCGGTGACGAGGGCTTCCAGGACGGCGTCGTCGACCTCGTAGGGGGCACCGGCCCGTTCGACGGCGGCGCGGGACTGGCTGCGCACGAGCGCCGTCTCGGCGTCGAGGTCGCCGATGGGTCCGACGGTCTCGAAGTTGAAGCGCCGTTTGAGGGCGGCGGACATCTCGGAGACGCCCTTGTCGCGGAGGTTGGCGGTGGCGATCAGGTTGAAGCCGGGCGCCGCGTGCGCCAGGGCGTCGTCGCCGCCCGCGAGTTCGGGGACGGCGATGCGGCGTTCGGAGAGCAGGGAGACCAGGGAGTCCTGCACCTCGGGCAGGCAGCGGGTGACCTCCTCGACGCGGGCGATGGCGCCGCGCGACATGGCGGTGAGCACGGGTGAGGGGACGAGCGCCTGCCGGCTGGGGCCCTGGGCGAGCAGCAGGGCGTAGTTCCAGCCGTACTTGAGCTGGTCCTCGGTGGTGCCGGCGGTGCCCTGGACGACGAGCCCGCTGGTGCCGCAGATCGCGGCCGACAGCAGCTCGGAGAGCATCGACTTGGCGGTGCCGGGCTCGCCGACGAGGAGCAGGCCGCGTTCCCCGGCGAGGGTGACGACGCACCGCTCCACCAGGGCGCGGTCGCCGACGAACTTCCCCTCGACGACGAGGCGGCGCGGTACGCCCTCGGGGACCTCGGCGTCGTCGGGCAGGCGCAGGGCCTGGCCGTCGCTGCCCATCACGAAGGTGACGACGGCACGCGGGGTGAGCCGCCAGGCGGGCGGACGTGGTCCGCCGTCGTGGGCGGCGAGGAAGGCGAGTTCGGTGGCGTACCGGTCCTCGGGCGGGGTGATCTGCCGCGCGACGGGGACGGGGGCGGTGGTGGTCATCGGCGGCGGCCCTTCCGGGTGGCACGGGTGGTGAGTTCTTCGAAGCCGGGGGCGTCGCCGGCGCGGACGCGTTCCCAGGCGCGGGCGAACAGCTCGGGCACGGGCAGCAGCGGCACGACGCGGGCGTGGTCGCGGACCGGGTAGAGGCCTTCCTTCCAGGTCTCCACGGGAAGGGCGGGCGCCTTGAGGTCGCGCCAGCCGCAGGGCAGGAAGAGGGTGCGGCCGGCTCGGGGACGTTTGGCCTCGACGACGAGGCCGGTCGCGGCCAGCTCGGCGCGGGCCTTCTTCATCCGGGCGGGCTTCCAGTCCGTCCAGCGGGCGCAGTTGCGGTCCGTGGGGTCGGGCAGGGCGAGCAACTGGAGGTAGAGCGCGGCGGCGTCCTCGCCCAGGCCGTGGGCCGCGGCGACCTCGGCGACCAGGGCGGGCACGGAGACCGTGGGGTCCTGGGCGTGACCGGCGGGTGCGCCGGGCCCACCGCCCGCCGCGACGGCGCGGGCGAGGTCGTCGCCGAGCACGGCGCGCAGCGCCTGGATGCCGCCGCCCCGGAGGCCGACGAGGCCCTCGACGAGGCCGAGGACGGGGTCCTCGGAACCGGTCAGCCCGGCCGGGCGGACGAGCACCGTCTCGGTGTCGCCGTACCAGGGCCGGAGCACGAGCGCGTCGCCCGCGTGGGTCAGGCCGTGGGCGTCGGCGCCGCCGGCTGCGGGCAGCCCGTACGCCGTGCGGATCCGGACGGCGGTGGGGCCGCCCTTCTCCGTCCAG
This sequence comes from Streptomyces sp. PA03-1a, assembly GCF_033792805.1. NCBI lineage: Bacteria > Bacillati > Actinomycetota > Actinomycetes > Kitasatosporales > Streptomycetaceae > Streptomyces > Streptomyces sp. PA03-1a. Next base: position 12,245 of record NZ_JARAVO010000184.1, on the reverse strand, counting down.
GCGATGTCGAGGTCGACCAGCAGCCCCGGGTCGGCGATCCGCCGCCGCAGCGCCGCCAGGCCCTCGGGGAGGGCGGCGCGCAGCGGATGCCCGCACGGCAGTCCGTAGGCGAGCCCGGCGAGCACGGCGACGGCACCGGTGATGTCGTGCCGGCCGGGCAGGGCCGAGGGGTCGGCGGGGACGAGGTTGCCGTCCTTGTCGGGGCGTTGCACGGTGGTGCGGCTCAGCCAGGGCGTCAGTGCGGGGTTGAGCACGGCCTCGGCGGACGCGGTGGTGACTCCGGCGAGTTCGGCGGCGACGTCCTCCGGCAGGCGGACGACGGAGCCGAGGCGCTGCCCCCACACGCGGCCGGCGGCGGCGGTGTCGGGGCCGCTGCCCCACAGGTCGGCGGGGTCGTCGGGCAGCAGGGCCCCGAGGACGGCCGCGTGGTCGTCCTCGGAGAGGGAGCTCAGCAGGCCCTCGCCGAGGCCCTTCTGGCGTGCTTTCAGGTCGATGCGGGCGAGGGCTTCGGCGTCCGGCTCCTGCGGCCGCCCGGCGATCAGCAGGGTCGCCTGGACGGGACCGAGGCCGCCGCGGGTCGCCGCCGCGAGCGCGGCAGGGGCGTCGGGGCGCCAGGGCGCGGGGCCCTTGTCGCGGATGAGGCGGCTGACGGCGGTGAGCCGCTCGGCGGGGAAGACCGGCGTACGGTCCGTCTCGTCCTCCAGGGTGAAGTGGGCGACGGTGCCGAACGCGCCGGTGGGATCGTGGTCGAGAGCGAGCCAGTGGACGCGGTCGCGGTCGCCGTCGACGCTCTGGCAGCCCAGGATCACGACGGTGCGCCCGTCCTTGCGCAGGACCTGGCCGGCGCGCCGCTGCTTCCCGTGCTTCTCCACGAGGACGATCTCGCGGAGTCCGCTCCCGGGCACCGCCAGCGGGCCCTCGGTGATCGCGTCGAAGAGCAGCAGGAGGGCCTCGCGTGCGGCCTGCGTGATGGCGGGCGACGCCGCCCGGTAGGCCAGCGGCCGCAGCGCGGACAGGGCGGGCAGCCACCCCAAGCCCATGCCGGGGACGGTGTGTTCGTCGCTGTGCCAGCCGTCGACCGGGTCACCCAGTTCCGCCCGGTCGGGCAGCGGCTTGCCCTCTGCCGCCTTGCCGGACAGGACGTGGTTGACCGCCCGGATCTGCTGCAGGGCACTCCACTGAGGGCTGCTGCTCCACCAGTGACCGCTCCGGCCCGCGATGCCGTCCAGGGCGGTGCGCAGCGTGCCGTCGTCACCGTGCGGCGGCTTGTGGTCGGCGAACATGCCCTGGGTGCGCGGGAGCGACTGCCGCGGCTTGTCGGTGGGCGGGGCGACGAAGGAGGCGACGGACTCGGCGTGGCGCAGCGTGCCCCGGACGAGGGCGGTGACGCCGATGATCAGCCGCTCGTCCGCGAGGGCCGGCAGGGCGGCGGCGACGGCGGCCCGCGCGACGGTCTCCGCGGACGGACCGGTGTACTTCTTCGTCCTGTTCACCTCGGCCTGATGCTCCGCCAGGGCGTGGGCGGCGGCGCGCAGCGTTTCGGCCGCCTGCTCGTCGGTGAGGGCGCGCAGCACCGCCGAGGCCCCCTCGTCGCGGGGGCGCAGGGCGTGCCAGTACGCGCGCGGCGGTACGTAGCGGGTGCCGGCGGCGAACTCGCCGCCCTGCTCGGTGAGCGTCACGCTGCCCAGCTCGTCGTCGCAGGTGACGTCGCCCGCCGCGTACAGCGACACCTTCTGGTGGGTGAGCGCGACGACGGGCTCGGCCCCGCCGGGCAGCCGCAGTGCGCCGAGCGGTACGCGGCGTGCCCACCCCTGCTTACGGGTGGGGAGGGCGACGGTACGGCCGTCCGGGGTGCCCGCGACGGTGCGGGACCCGCCGCCCTCGCCCTCGACGCGGACCCAGCGGCCGAGGACGGTGCCGTCGGTGCCGAAGGGGCTCCGCTCGAGCCCGGGTTGCAGCGGCAGGACCTCGCAGTCCTCCTGGCTGAGCCGTGCGCCGTCGAGGATGCCGGAGCGGAGGAAGGCGGGCAGCGAGGCACGCCCGTGGGTGCCGGAGGCCGGGTCGTACTCCATCCACACCTCGTGGCGGCCCTGCTTGCCCTGGCGCCAGAGCGCGGTGCCGTCGCCGAGGACGGGGCGGCCGGCCGGCAGCACGGTGTCTCCGGCGTGCAGGGTGCGGCCGCCGGTGGCGCGGCCGCCGCCGGGCAGCGGGATGGACGGGGCGGCGATGTGGCCGTGCCACCAGTGCGGGAGCTGTTCGCCGCCGAGGGTGAACACCTCGGCGGGCCGGGCGGACCAGTAGCCGAGCTGCTTGTCGTCCTGCCGCCACATGACGAGGAGTTCACCGTCGGCCCAGCGGAAGTGGGGGCGGTTCCAGCGGTCGAGTTCGACGGGGATGCGCAGGTCGTGGTCGAGCAGCACCTTGTCGGGCCCGACGACGACGGCCTTGTCCCCGCGGGCGAGGATCAGCGCGGGCCAGGCCTCGGCGACGGCCAGGGCGTGGTCCCTGTTCTTGGCGACCGCGGCGTCGAGCAGGCGCAGGCCCTCGTCGAGTGCGGGCCAGCCCAGTTCGTCGAGGATGCCCTCGCGCAGCGTCCGGCCGAGCAGCGGCGCGATCTCCTGCGCGGCGACCCGGGCCACGGCCTGCGGGTTGACCCGGGCCGCGACGGAACGGAACGGGCGCAGCCGGCTGATGGCGCTGCGGGCGGCGGGCAGGCCCGTGGCACGGGTGAACTGCGCGGCGGCCTCCTCCAGCCATGCGTGCAGGACGTCGCCGAGCACCGGGTGGCCTGCCAGGGCTTCCAGCACGCCGGCCAGTCCGCGGTCCTCGCCGAGGCTGCCGACGGCCTTGTGCAGCAGGCGGCGCAAGCGCGGGTCGGCACCGGTGGCGACGAGGTCGCGGCGGGCCGGGTCGGCGGTCTCCAGCCAGCGGTGGAGCGGCAGGTGCACGGTCACGTCCTCGGCGGGGACGGTCAGCGGCACACGCTCGGCGGCGCACAGGTCGAGCAGGTCGAGTTCGGCGCCGTGGTGCCAGCGGCCCGTGAAGAGGTCGACGGGCCTGCCGTCGGCCCGCAGCCGGGGCGCCATGCGGCTGACGAGGTCGAGGGTGGCCGCGGAGCGTTCGGGGGCGCTGGAGCCGTGCTTGCGGTGGCTCGCCCAGCGGCTGAGCCAGTCGGCCGCGTCGACGGCCCGCGAGGCCTCCCCCGCCTCGCCGGTGAGCAGGGTGTCGGCACCGGTCTCGACGAGCAGGGCGAGCCAGAACTCGTCGCCCTCGGCGTCGCGGCCGAGTCCGGCCGGCATGATCTCCAGCAGCCGTGCCCGGACGGCCGGTTCGCGCTCGGCGAGGACGGCCAGGGTGGCGCGGTAGGCGGTCCAGAAGGAACCGGGGGCACGGACGACGGCGGGCGAGGCGACGAGGTCGGCGACGAGGGCGCACTCCTCGGTGACCCGGTCGAGGCCCGCTGCCTTGATCAGGCTGCGGGCGTCCTGCGGCAGGGACGCGTACGGGGGCATCCCGGCGGCGCAGCGCTCCACCGTCAGCTGCCGGAACTGCCGCCAGGCCTCGGCGGGGTCCAGCCGCCGTGCGAGGTCCTTGACGTGCTCCTTGAGGGCCTTGACGGTGAGGGCGCCGGCGAAGGCGAACTCCAGGAAGACGGCGCGCTGGCGGTCCTCGTCGACGGTGAGGCCGTGGACGCGCTCGGCGGCACGGGCCTTGCCGAAGAAGGCGGCGGCGTACGTGGTGTTCTCGTGCTGGAGGAAGACGCGCGCCGCCTGCTCGTGGAAGGTGGGCAGGAAGTGCGGTACCGCGCGGCCCAGACGCTCGGCGAGCGCGTCGAAGCCGTCCTTGGCGGCGCCGGCGCGGGACTTGGCCATCCGGGCGAGCCGCTCGACGTCCTTGACCAGGGCGAGCGCGTGGTGGCCGTTGGCCGGGTCGTTGACCAGGGCCCAGGCGGGGAACCCGAGGGTCTCCCGACGGACCTGGCCGACCTCGGGGGCCTCGTCCTCGCGGGTCAGGCCGAGGAAGTCAAGGGCCAGGTCCTCGGCCTCACCGAGGGTGCCGGGCACGAGGCGGACGACGCGGCGGTCGTCCAGCACGGGGTGGGTGTAGGTGCGGACGGTGAGCGTGTCGGCGTCCTCGCGGGTGCTCGTGCCGGGCGGCAGCACGGCGCCCGCGTCGAGCAGCGCGGCCGTGGTGGTGGGGTCGTACGTGGTCATGCCGCCTGCTCCTCGTCCTCGATGTCGCGTCCCGCGTAGAGCGCGGCCGCCATGCGCATGCCTTCCGACCAGGCGACGGCGCCGACCCGGGCGAAGGTCAGGGTCTTCCCGGCGGTGTCGGTCCAGGACAGGGATCCGGTCTCGGTCTCGCTCCAGCCGTCGTAGTCGCCGATCCAGATGCGGGCCTCGACGGCGCGGCCGTCCTCCAGAACGGGGCAGACGCTGTGCCCGCCGCGCACGCGGTAGCCCAGCGAGGTGGCGCGGCCGTGCAGGAAGCGCAGCTCCTTGAAGGTGCCGCCCGCGTACTCCTCGACGAGCGTGCCCTCGGGGTCGAGCCCGGCGGGCCGCCGCCACACCTCGCGGAAGAGCTGCTGCGCCGTCTGCTCCACGCCCAGCTCGACGGCGAACTCCCGCAGCTCCTCCAGGTCGTCGAGGAGCACGGGGTGCGGGATGCGGACCATGTCCGGGGCGATGCGCACGGTGTCGCCGTCGAGGTCGACCAGGCCGAGTCCGCGCTCGGTGTCGGCGTCCCGCAGGAAGCCGGCGACCTGACCGTCCTCCCCGGTGACGACGAGGTCGCGCAGGGCCGCCCGCCACGCCGGGTCGGGCCACACGCGGCCGATCACGGCGAGGGGCACGGGCAGCGAACGCACCATCCAGCGCTCGACGTCGGCCAGGCACCGGCGTTCGTGCCGTTCCAGCCATTCGGCGAGCTGCCGCAGTCCCGTCACCGCCGGGTCGTCCGCCAGCTTGGCCGGCACCGACTTCAGCCGGCGGCCGGCCGCGTTGCGGCACACGACCTTCCCTTCGTGGAGGGCGACTTCGTAGTCGCCCGCCGTGACCCACCCCATGCGTGCCTCCCTGCAACGCCGTGATCAAGTGACCGGAACACTAGGCGAGGCCACCGACAACGCCCCCGTCACCTTGTTGACAAGGCGCCGGGCCGCAACCGGAACGAGGCGGAGGCGGACGTCGGCGGGGGCCGTGCCGGACCGCCGGCGAGGGCGGGCCTACACTCCGCACCATGAGCACCGTGACTGCCGCCGTCGTGAGGGACCTGGCGCCGACGGGCGTCCTGCGGGCGTCGATCAACCTGGGCAACCCGGTGCTGGCGCACGGCACCGCGCAGTCCCCCGGCGGAGTCACCGTCGACATCGCGCGCGAGGTGGGCGCCCGGCTGGACGTGCCGGTGGAACCGGTCTGCTTCGACGCGGCACGCAAGTCGTTCGAGGCCATGGCGTCGGGCCGGGCCGACATCTGCTTCCTCGCGGTCGAGCCCGCCCGGGAGGCGGAGGTCGCCTTCACCGCGCCGTACGTGGTGATCGAGGGGGTGTTCGCCGTGCCCCGCGACTCGCAGGTCGGCGCGGTGGACGAGGTGGACCGCGCGGGTGTCCGGATCGGCGTGAAGCGCGGTTCCGCCTACGACCTCTTCCTGTCGCGCACGCTGCGCCACGCCACCGTCGTCCGCGGCGACGAAGGCGTGGACGTCTTCCGCGCCGAGGGCCTGGAGGTCGCGGCCGGGATCGGGCAGCCGATGGCCGGATACGTCGCGCAGCACCCCGACCTCCGCCTCGTCGAGGGCGCGTTCATGCAGATCCGGCAGGCCGTCGGCACGACGGTGGACCGGCTGCCGGAGTCGGTCGCCTTCCTCCGCGAGGTCGTCGAGGAGCTGAAGGCGGACGGGTTCGTCGCCCGGGCCCTGCGCCGGGCCGGGCAGTCCTGCACGCTGGTCGCCCCGCCCGCCTGACCGATCCCCCCTCGGTGCGATCCGCCCCCATGCGTCGCACGACACCCCCCGCACGCACGGGAGTTGACGGTGTGACGATTCGCCATCCCCGCACGGGCTTGGTGATCTCCGGTTGCGGGGATCACCACAAGAGCACACAAGGGGGATGTGCCATGGGGACGGTCTTCGCCGCGCCCGCGGCCGCCGGGGACGGCGGCCCGTGGCCCCAGGGGTTCTGGGAGCAGTCCGGGGGCACCGCCGTGTGGGTGCTCGGCATCTTCGCGGTCGCCGTGTTCATCGGCCTGGTACGGCTGGGGTCGGGGCTGCTGCGCCGCCACCGCGGCAACCGACTGCTGCCCGTGGTGGTGTGCGAGGACCGCGGACTGCTCGGCGGCCACGGCAACGGCCACCGCGGCAACGGCGCCGGCCCGGGCGGCCCCGACCACGGCCACGAGTCCGCGGCCACGGCCGAACTGGCCGCGTACATCACGGAGCACATGGCCGCCGACGCGCTCGGCCCGAACGTCCTGACCCCCGGCAGCGGCACGACCATCGGGCCCGATCCGGCGCCGGAGACCGCCTCCTCCCCGCACGGCTGGGTGGACGTGATCAAGCGGCTCGCGTTCTTCCGTCCGCGGGCGTACCCCGTGATGCTGCACTGCCTGACGACGGGCGATCAGCCGACCCGCTTCTCGGTGCGGATCCTGTACGTGCCGAAGAACACGGTGGTGGCCGCGGCCATCATGCAGGGCCGCGCGCCGGAGCCCGGCGCGGCGGACGGCGGCAGGCGCGAGGCCGACCGGGAGCTGTACGAACGCGTCGCCTGCTACTGCACCGTCAAGATCCTCGCCGACCCGCGCATCGCCCGCGCCGAGGAGAGCCGCCACCCGGCGCACAGGGACGAGCGGGCGAGGCGCCGCGAACCCCGTTCACGGGAGCACCTGCGGCTGCTGCTCGGGCGGCTGTCGCGGCGCGCCATCCTGCGCCGGTACGCCCGCACCTGGCTCCCCGGCCGCCGCAACCTCGGCGAACGCCGCTACTGGCGGCAGTGGTGGGCCATGGAGCGGCCCCGTCCCGCCCTGCGCACCCGCCGCCGCTCCTTCCGCGCGGCGGTGCGGATCGCCAGCGCCGCCGAGGTGCTGCGCGAGAACGTCTCCCCCGGTCCGCGGGAGCTGCGGACGGCGTTCCGCGACGTGGCGAGGGAGGTCACCGGGGGCTGGGCGCGGTGGGGCCGGCTGTGGGGCGGGCCCGACTGGGGGCTGCGCCGTCTGCTCTACGCCGACCACCACACGGGCGCGGACCACACGGGTGGGGACGCCCACCGCCGGGCGGGCATCGCCGGTTCCGCGCCCAGGCACCGCGGTTCGAACCGGGCCGCCGCCGGATACCTCGTCAACTACAACGCCGCCTGCTTCCTCAGCCTGGCACTGGCGGCGCGGCCCCCCGTCGGCTCCGCAGCCTGGACGGACGACGAATGGCGCGAGGACTGTGCGCGGGCGGCCGTCGTCCAGCTCAACACCAGTCTCCGGGTCACCCGCAGCCAGTTCTCGGCGGCCTGGGCAGAACGCGACACGGACCTGCGCCCGCTGTTCACGGGCCGTCTGGGCGGCGGACCGGTGGCGGGCTGGAGCGAGATCGGACGCAACTGGGCCCGGTTCACGGGCATCGACGTCACGGAGGATCCGGCCGGCGCCCACTCGTGAGGCACCGCCCGCCCACGAGGCACCCCGTGGCGCGCGGGCGGCGGGGCGGCGTACTCCACCGCCGCCCGCGGCGTCGTTAAGGTCGCGGCATGTTAGCTGTGTTGGTCAACGGACTGCCCGGAGCGGGGAAGACGACCCTCGCCCGGATGCTCGCCCGCGAACTGGAGCTCCCGCTGTTCAGCAAGGACTCCGTGAAGGAGACCCTGGCCGACGCGCTGGCCGCACTGCGCCCGGCGCAGGGCGGCGGGCGGGAGTGGAGCCGCTGCCTCGGGGCCGCGGCGGGCGAGACGTTGTGGACGCTGCTGGCCGACGCACCGGTCGGGGCGGTGCTGGAGAGCCCGTGGCTGGCGCACATGCGTCCCGTGGTGGCCGCGGGCCTGACGCGGGCGGGCGCGTCCGAGGTGCACGAGGTGTGGTGCGCCGTGCCGCCCGACACCGCGCGCCGCAGGTTCCGGGAGCGGGCGCCCGCGCGGCACCCGGTGCACACCGAGGGCGCGCGCTTCCCGGAGGAGGAGTGGCGGTTCTGGACCGAGATGGCCGAGCCGCTGGGCCTGGGCAGCGTGCACCGGGTGGACACCTCGCGCCCGGTGGACGTCGCGGCGCTGGCCCGCCGGATCGCGGGCGGCCCGTCCCCGGCGCCGTGACGTCCGGCGGGGGTGTGCGTGAAGCGCTTGTCCGGCTCCCGCCCGGCGCCTAGCGTGTGTTCCCGTCGGCGGCGGCACGGGAGGGGGACCCGGGGGTGGAGCGGACGTCGCGTGCCCTCCGCGCGGCCGCCCGCGCCGGGCCGCGCGGGCCCGGCAACGCCCGCGCGACAACCGCGGGCGGCGGGTCGCCGTCCCCACCGCGCGCCCTTCCGCCACCTACCTCCGGGGAGCGCCGCGCCGACCGCACCCGCGCGCACCGGCGGCACACCGCAGCGAACGGCAGACCGGCATCGAGGGCCGACCGAGGAGTCGTATGACCATGCCCGCGCACCCGTTCGGCTCCCCGGCCGCGCGGCCGGAACTCCCCTACTACGAGGACTTCTCCCCCGGCCACGGCGCCCTGCCGCCCCGGGCCTGGGTGCCCGCCTCCGACGCGGCCCGGCTGAACCTGGGCGGCATGTGGTGGTTCCGGCTCTCGCCGACCGCCGGGGCCGAGGACACCTCCTTCGCCCGGCCGGACTTCGACGCCTCGCGCTGGGACATCCTCGCCATCCCCGGCCACTGGGTGCTGGGCGGCCACGGCGCGCCCGCCTACACCAACGTCCGCTACCCCTTCCCCGTCGACCCGCCCCGGGTCCCCACCGAGAACCCGACCGGCGACCACCGGCACACCTTCGCGCTGCCGGACGACTGGCCCGCCGGCGGCGAGACCGTGCTGCGCTTCGAGGGCATCGAGTCCTGTGCCCGGATCTGGCTCAACGGCCGTGAGGTGGGGGTCTTCAAGGGGAGCAGGCTGCCCGCCGAGTACCCCGTCGGGCACCTGCTGCGGCCGAAGGGGAACGTGCTCGCGGTCCGCGTCCACCAGTGGTCCTCGGCCAGTTACCTGGAGGACCAGGACATGTGGTGGCTGCCCGGCGTCTTCCGGGACGTCACGCTGCTGCACCGGCCCGCCGGCTGTGTCGCCGACTTCTTCGTGCACGCCGCCTGGGACCACGCCACCGGCGAGGGCACCCTGCGCGTGGACGCGCCGTCCGGCGGCCGGGTCACCGTGCCGGAGCTGGGCGTCGACGTCGCGGCGGGCGAGCCGGTCACCGTGCCCGCCGAGCCGTGGAGCGCCGAGGTCCCGCGGCTGTACGAGGCCGTCCTCACCGGCCCGGGCGAGCGCGTCCCGTTCCGCGTCGGCTTCCGTACGGTCGCGGTCGAGGACGGGGTGCTGAAGGTCAACGGCCGCCGGATCCTGTTCCGCGGGGTCAACCGCCACGAGTTCCACCCCGAGCACGGCCGCGCGCTGGAGATCGCCACCATGCGCGAGGACCTGCTGCTGATGAGGCGTCACAACATCAACGCCGTGCGCACCAGCCACTACCCGCCGCACCCCGCCTTCCTCGACCTGTGCGACGAACTGGGCCTGTGGGTCGTCGACGAGTGCGACCTGGAGACCCACGGCTTCGCCGTGACCGGCTGGGAGGGCAACCCCGTCGACGACGACGACCGCTGGACCCCGGCGCTGCTGGACCGTGCCGCCCGCATGGTCGAGCGCGACAAGAACCACCCCAGCGTGCTCGTCTGGTCGCTGGGCAACGAGTGCGGCACCGGCCGCGGCCTGACCTCCATGGCGCGGTGGATCCGCGACCGGGACCCGGACCGGCCCCTCCACTACGAGGGCGATCCGACCTGTGCCGACACGGACCTGTACTCCCGCATGTACGCCGGGCACGCCGAGGTCGAGCGGATCGGCAGGCGTGAGGAGGCGCCGCTGGACGATCCCGCGCTCGACGCCAGACGGCGCGCGATGCCCTTCCTGCTGTGCGAGTACGCGCACGCCATGGGCAACGGACCGGGCGGACTGGGCGAGTACCAGCGGCTGTTCGAGACCCACGAGCGGCTGCAGGGCGGTTTCGTCTGGGAGTGGATCGACCACGGCATCGCACGCCGCACCCCCGACGGGAGGCGCTGGTTCGCCTACGGCGGCGACTTCGGCGAGGAGCTGCACGACGGCAACTTCGTCTGCGACGGGCTGCTCTTCCCGGACCGGACGCCCTCGCCCGGCCTGGTCGAGTACAAGAAGGTGATCGAGCCGGTGCGGATCGAGGGCGACCCGCTCGGGGGCACGGTCCGCATCACCAACCGCCATGACGTCGCGGATCTTTCGCACCTGCGCTTCACCTGGTCGTACGAGGCCGACGGGGTGGCCGTCGCCGAGGGTGACCTGGAGGTGCCGCCGCTGGCCGCGGGCGGCACGACGGAGCTGAAGCTGCCGGAGCCTGCGGCGGCGGAAACGTCCGGGGAGGCGTTCTGGCTGGTGCGGGCGGTCCTGGCGCGGGACACCCCGTGGGCGGCGGCCGGTCACGAGGTGGCGTGGGGCCAGTGGCCCGCCGCGGAACGCCCGGGCGGCCGGCGGACGGCCCCCGAACCCGGGCGCCCGCACCGCCCCCGGCACGCCGAGGGCGGTGTGGTGCTGCTGGGCCCGGGCACCTTCGACGCGGCCGGCGGCGAACTGCGGCTGCTCGACGGCTTCGCCCTCGCCGGCCCCCGGCTGGACGTGTGGCGGGCCCCGACGGACAACGACCTCGGCGCCCCCTGGCAGTCCGACCCGCGCTTCGGCCTGCTGTGGCGGGAGGCCGGACTGCACCGGATGCGGCACCGGGTGGACGGCGTCGAGGCCGAGGACGACGCGCTCACCGTCACCACGCGGGTCGCCCCCGCCGCCGCCTCCTTCGGGCTGCGCACGGTCTACCGGTGGACCGCCGACGGCGACCGGTTGCACCTGACGGTGGACGTGGCCCCCGAGGGGCGGTGGACACTGCCGCTGCCCCGGCTCGGCGTCCGCCTCGGGCTGTGCGGCACGCTGACCCGGGCCGAGTGGTACGGAGGCGGCCCCGGCGAGGCCTACCCCGACACGCGGGCCGCGTCCCGGATCGGGCTCCACACGGCGACGGTCGACGCGCTGCAGACCCCGTACGTCCGTCCGCAGGAGAACGGGGCGCGCGCCGACGTGCGCCGGGTGCGGCTGCGCCGGGAGGACGGGACGGGAGTGGCGATCGAGGGCGGCCCGCCCTTCTGGTTCACCGCCCGTCGCTGGACGGGCGAGGAACTGGACGCCGCCGCGCACACCTGCGACCTGGTGCCGGGGAACATCCTGTGGGTCAACCTCGACCACGCCCTGCACGGCATCGGCAGCCAGTCCTGCGGGCCCGGAGTGCTGCCCCGCTACCGGCTGGCGGCCGCCGAGGCCTCGTTCGGCTTCACCTTCACCACCCTCGCGGACGGCCGGTGACCGCCGTCCTGCGGGAGACCACGCCCGCGGCGCGGCCCTTCAGCCGGCCCGCGGTGGTGGCGTCCTGCGCCGGGTTCGTGCTCATCGGCGCCCTCCAGGCGCTGTACGGTCCCGCGCTGCCCGCCCTGCGGCAGGAGCACGGGCTGTCCCCGTCCATGGCCGGACTGGGGCTGAGCGCGCACTTCGTCGGCGGCGTCGCGGGGGTGCTCGTCTTCGACGCGGTGCGCGGCCGGATCGGCGACCGCAGGCTGCTGACGGTGGCGTACACGCTGATGGCGGCGGGCAGCGGGGCCTTCGCGCTCGCGCCGGACTGGCCGTTCGCGCTGGGCGCGGCGCTGCTGACGGGGCTCGGCTTCGGCGGCATCGACTACGGCCTCAACCAGCTGTTCGCGGTGGGTTTCGGGGACCGCGGCGCGGCGATGCTCAACGTCCTCAACGCCCACTTCGGGATCGGCGCGGTCGCCGGGCCCGCCCTGCTCGGCGCGCTGGGTCCGGACCGCTATGCGTCCGTGTTCGCCGGATGCGCCGTCCTCGCGGGCGCCCTCGCGCTGTGCACGCGCGGGGTGCGGACACAGCCTCCCGGGCCCGCGCCCGCCGCCCGGCCTGGGGCGCGGGGGCGGCTGGTCACGCCGGTGCTGCTGGGCTTCGTGGTGCTGTACGTCCTCCATGTGGGGGTGGAGG
>NZ_JARAVO010000183.1:0-20171 GCF_033792805.1 Streptomyces sp. PA03-1a | reverse complement strand
GTCGTTCTCGTAGTGCACGGCTTCCCGGAAGGCGCCCAGCGCCACCGCGACCGCCCGCATGGCATTCAGGCCCTTGCCGCGGACGTCTCCCACGATCAGCCGGACGCCGTACCGGGTCAGCACCGCCTCGTACAGATCACCGCCGACCTGCGCGCCCGTCCCCGCCGCGAGGCTCAAGCTGGCCGCCTGTACCGGACCCAGCCGCGCCGGAACAGGCCGCAGGATGACGTCCTGTGCCGCCACGGCGATACGGCGAACCTGATCGAGCTCGCTGCGCCGGTGCGCGCGCACCGTCTTGCTCAGGATCACGCTGGCGACCGACACCACCAGCAGGCCCACGAGGTTGCCGAAAATCTGGTGGGTTCCCCATTCGTGGTTGTAGGTGGCGGTGGTCACGTTGACGGCCAGAGCGGCGGCCGCCGCTGACAGGGTGCCTTTGGGGCCCATCGTCAGGGCCGCCAGTGCCGGCGTCGCGGTGAGGATAGGGCCGGTCATCATGAAATGCGCGGGTGACAGTTCGATTCCCAGCACGGCCAGCGCTATCACGAAGGGCACAGCCTGCGCGAGTGTCAGGAGGACCTTGCTATGGCCGCCCGCTCCCGGCCCGGGAGACGAGCAGGACGGTGACCGCATGCATTCAGCCTGCCCCAGTGCAGCGCCTGCCGCACCGTGGAGTGTCTGGCGGGGTTGATCTGCGGTTTTAGTGCGCGCGGTGCCGGGGCTGCGGCCGTCTAGAGAGGGCCCCCGCCGGTGACGGGGATGGGCGGCGGGGGCACTCGCGTATCGGGGGGTTTGTTCAGGGTGAACAAGTCTTCATTGTCCGGGGTATGTGAAGGTTTGTCCGATGCCGCCGGAACTCACCGCCCTCGAGGAACAGGCGCCGCCGGCACTCACCGACCCAGGCGCGATCCCGCGCCCGCCGCTGCGCTACGGCCACGCCGTACGGGCCCGGGCCGGCGCTGGCCGACTGATGGCAACGCTTCTTCGTACCTGTTTCTGAACCTCTGACCCACCGCAGCGCGGTCGACTACCTTCTGTGTACGGGATCTGAACGCCCGCACGGAGAAGGCCGTCACCACCGTGGCGCGCCTTGCGGTCGGCACTGGGAGCCGGCTCCCAGCCTCCTATCCGGCACCGACCGCGGGCGGCAAGACGCGCCGTGACGTCATCGCTCAGATGGCACAGGACATGCTGGGCGGGACGGGTGTAGGGCGGCGCGTAAAGGAGGACGGTATGGAGCCACCAGCGCTCCGTCGCGCGATTGAGGCAGGGCAGGCCATGGCCTCGGAGCTGGGGCTCCAGGTCGACGATGTGGTTGTCATCCACAACTCGGACCGCGTCGCGCTCCGTCTGGTCCCTTCCGAGACCCTTGCCCGGGTCGCGCCCGTCGGGGACCTGGCCGGTTCCGAGTTCGAGGTGGAGGTCGCCCGCCGTCTTGCCGAGGTCGACGACGCTCCGCAGAAGGGCGCATCCCCGGACGCCATGTCCATGGCGGGTGACATCGTCAGGGCTCAGACCGTGGAGATCGCGCAGATGCGGCAGATGCTCGGCGCCAGCTGATCACACGACCAAGTGCGGGGGCGGGCCCTCGCCGTAGAACGCCGCGAGTCGGCCCGCACGACGTCAAGCTCGACGTCCTGTTCCGCGGCATCCGTCACTCCGGCATCAACTTCGCCGGCGGCGAATTCGGCCTGCCGCTCACCAGCGCGCTTGTGCCCGGCCAAGCGGTCTTCGGCCGCACTTCCGGGACCGGCTCCCAGGTCGCCCGCCACCGTGTCGGTGACTGCGCGCCACGTCTCAGTCGTCCTGAGACCTCTCGTACCGCGATCTCCGACTTCATCCCGGCCCGCGCACCTCTGCCCTGAGGGCGACTGAACTCGCGGCGAGATACCGGGAAGCGGCTGGGTTCTTGTGCCGCTCCCGGGCCTTGTCGCTCACCGTTCGGGAAAGCGGACCGCCGGAGCGGAGAAAAGTGCGGAATGTCGTTGCCGGTGCCTTGGTGTACTCAGGGAGATGCGCGCTGGGCAGTTCGCGAGCCTCCTCGTCTCCTGGCGTGTGCCGCCGTTCCCGGAGCATCGGGGAGTGGTCGCCACGCGAAGAAGTTTCGGCGGTCCGGGCACGGAGACGCCACAGGGATTTCACAGGTCAACGTCGGGACGACCCCCGGCGGCGGGGCGCCCGGCGGGTGCAGGGTGCGAGGACCCGGGTCGAGGCCATTGACGTCCCATCCAGGGATGCTCCACACTTCCCCACGTGGACGCGGGTAGAACTGTCCCCGTGTCCCGAAGGCGCACACCATGGTCCGAAGGTGCACACCCTACGGGGGCGGCATGCGAACGGTTGGCGAAACGCGTCTCCTCGACATAAGACCCCGGCTGCGGAACGACGTTGTCTTCCTCCGCGTCGACACCGGGATCTACTTACGCAGTTCCGATACTTCATGCGTCCTCAAAGGCGCAGGCGCATATGAATGGATGTCGGCCCTCGGCCCCCGGATGAACGGCGCGTCCAGCGTCGCCGAGTTATGTGAGGGCCTGGACGAAAGTCGGCGCAGAACCGCTGTCGCATTGATGAAGGCCCTTCTCGACAAGGGATTCGCCCGCGACTTCCCGCAACCCGACGACAAGGTCCTGGATTCCGCGGCAGCGGAATTGTTCGCGTCGCAGGTCAATTTCATCGAGCACTTCATGCACGCGGACCGGCGGACACCGCAGGAGCTGTTCGCCCGGTTCCGCTCCTCACGCGTCCTGGTCAGCGGCCCGCCCGGGGACGTCCTTGCGGCGGCCGTCCGCGGCCTGCTGCGCAACGGCCTGGCCGAGGTCTTCGTGGACGACGCCTCCTGGGGGCGCGAGTTCGACGGCGAGATCGCCCGTCTCGCCGATGCCGGCACCCCGGCCAAGCTCGTCGTCCTGCCCCTGCCACCCGTGGACCTGGCCGCGTTCGACGTGGTCGTGTGCGCCGTCGACGGCGCACACGGCCGCGGCCTGCTCGATCTGACCAAGCGCGTCCACGGTGCCGAGGCAGGACCGCGGCTGCTTCCCGTCGTGTCGGACCGGACCCGGGTGGTGCTGGGTCCCATCAGCGGACCGGCGGATCAACCGTGCTGGATGTGCGCGCAGTTGCGGCTCTCCGCCAACTGCGACCCCCGGCTCGCGGCGGACTACTGGCGCGCCCTGGCGGTCGGGCCGACCGCGGGCGAGCCCGAGCACGGCAGTGCGGTCGCCCGGAGCATGGTGGGCAACGCGGTGGCGTTCGAGATCTTCCGGCTGGGCAGCGGACAATTGCAGCCCGACGACCAACGGCACGCGGTGATCCAGGACCTGACCACGCTGGAGTCCCGGCGTGAGCGGGTGCTGCCGCATCCGGGATGCCCGCTGAGGCACGCACGGGTGGAGCCGGACGGGGACGGTCCCACCCGGCCGGCGGATGACAGCGAGGCCTACGGCCGGGCGGCCGTCCTGGTCTCCCCGGACGTCGGCGTGATGTCCGGATGGGCTGACGAATCGTTCAAGCAGATACCGCTCAAGATGGGCCGGGTGCGGCTGGGCCCCGCCGGGTCGCTGACCGACGGGCACCGCGAGATCGCCGCGTTCGACACCGACACGATCCTGGTCGCACGGACCCGCGCGGTGCGGGCGGCGGTGAGCTGCTACGTGGGCCGGCTGGGGCCCGTCGGGGCGGTGGGCACGAGCGCCGACGAAGCGGCGGCCTTGCTGCCCGCCCAACTGCTGGAGGTGTTCGGCGGCCTGGCGGGGGAGCGGGAGTGGTCCGGGGGCGCCACGACACCCGCGGTGTCGCTGCACGACGGCAGCACGTGGCTCGTGCCCGCCGCGGCCGCCTATCCGCTCTCCCCGGCCAACGCCCGGTTGCGCTTCGAGCCCACCTCGGCGGGTGCGGCGGCGGACTGGACGCTCGAGGCCGTGCGGGAGCAAGGACTGTGCTCGGCGCTGGCCTACCGCGGCCTGGTCCGCGCCCTGACCCGTGAGGCCCCCGCCACCCGCGTGGGCGACTCCCTGCTCGCAGGCGACGACGAAGTGGCGTTCGCCCTGGGCAGCCTGCGTCACATCGGCCGCGAGGCCCGGGTGTACGCGCTGCCCGGCGCAGCGCCCGCCTTCACGGTGCTTGCCGTCGTCGAGGGCGGCGAGGAGGGGGCGGCCGACTGGGCCGTCGGCTCGGCTCTGTCGGCACGGGACGCCCTGCGCGACGCGGTGCGCGACGCGGTAGGCCTCGCTGTCAGCCGGCACTACGAGGGCACGCCGGCGGACCTGGGCGACCCGCTGGTGGCCGATCTCGACCCCAGGGCGCTCCTCGAAGGCGAAGGCGTCGCGGAGTGGTCCCTCGACGGGCCCGCGACACCGGTGCCCCAAGTGCTCGCACGGCTCGACGCGGACGGCACCCGAGCGCTGTTCGTCGAGACCACCACGATCGATCTGCACGCAGTCCGAGGAATGGTCACCGGCACGGTCCTGCTCGCCGCGCAGTAGGTGACCCCGGACTGACCCGCGCCCGCACCGGGCGCGCCACGGTTCCCGGAACGACCGTTCCGGGGTGACATCCCCACCACACCCATGGGAAGGATCGCCATGTCAGTTGAGCTCAAGGACGAGCTGAGCGCTCTGGAGAGCGCGACGTTCGAGATCGAGGAGATGACCGACGAGTCGGTCGAGCTGGCCTGGTCCAGCTCCAGCTGCTCCTGCTCCAGCTGCTGCTCCTGCAGCACCAGCTCCTGCTGCTCCTGCAGCTCCAGCACCAGCTGACCGCCGGCCGGCTGATCAGGGCGGGTCGCCCCGGTCTCCGGACGGACCGCCCGGCGTGACGAGTGCAGCTGCTCGCAGGGCCTGCACCCTCGGCCGTGCGAGCAGCTGTTTCACCCACCCGCGTACCAATGAGCGTCTGAGTGGACGGATGACTTTGTGGTGTCGAACGCAATGACGGTCACGGCAGTCTCGGATGATCCATGGGCACGGGCCGCCGATGTCCTGCGTGCTCACCTGAACGGCCGGGCTCCCGCGGGGTTCGAGGTCGACGTCCGGGTACTCGGACTGCCCGAGGCGGCCGGAGAGCAAGGACCGCCACCGGCGCACGGACTGGTTTACCCGGTGCGCCTGTACGCGGGGACCGTGCTGCTCGGACCCCTCCACCGGGCGGACGGGAGGAGCCGGCCGTGCGGCCGGTGCCTGGACCGGCGCTGGCTGGCGCTGCGCCCGGTTGAGGAACGAAGGGCCGTCGAGGACGGCGCCGATTTTTTCGCCGGCGGTGAACCCGGCCTCGTGCCGCTCGTGCTGGACCACATCGCGCAGCTCGTGGCCGCGGAGACGGCCGGCGCCGAGCTGCCGCCCGGTGACCGGCGGATCGGCCGGATCGTCGAGCTGCGGACCCGCGACCTGACCGTCACCCGCCACGAGCTCATCGCCGACTCCGAGTGCGAGCGGTGCGCCACCCCACTGCCCGACACCGCCGAGGGCGCGGTGCTGCCCCTGCGGGCACGGCCGAAGTCGAGCCCGGTGAGCTACCGGGGAGCCGCCGCGGGCGACCTTCCATTGCCGGTAGGCGGATACGTCAACGAGGTCTGCGGAGCGCTGGCGAGCGCGGCCCGCCGCGTCTACCAGTGCAGCGCGACCCTGCCGGTCAGCGGCTACTTCAGGGTGCGCAGCAAGTACGACTTCCACGAGATGTGGTGGAGCGGGCAGTCGCAGAGCTCGGTGAGCAGCGAACGGTACGGGATGCTGGAGGGGCTGGAGCGCTACGCGGGCCAGTTCCCGCGGGCCAAGCGCCCGACGGTGTACGCAAGTTACCGCGACCTGGCGCCGGACGCCCTCGACCCCGCGGCCCTGGGTGCGTACCGGCCGGAGTTCTACGCCGGACACCGTGACTACTACCAGCCGTACACCCCGGACACCCCGACCCACTGGGTGTGGGGCTACTCCTTCGGCGGACGGCGGCCGGTGATGGTGCCGGAGCAACTGGTGTTCTACCTCGACCGCCGTCCGGACCGGAAGTTCGTGCAGGAATGCTCCAACGGCTGTGCCAGTGGCACCAGTACGGAGGAGGCACTGCTGCACGGCATGCTCGAACTCATCGAGCGGGACGCCTTCCTGCTGTGCTGGTTCGCCGGGGCGAGGCTGCCTGAGATCGACCAGGCGACCATCGCCGACGAGGAGGTCCGGTTCGTGCTGGACCGCGTGGCGCGGCTGGGCTACCGGATGCGCCTGTTCGACATGCGGGTGGACGTCCCCGTACCCGCGGTGATGGCGGTCGCCGAGCGGTTGGACGGGGGGCTGGGCACCCTGTGCTTCGCGGCCGGTGCCAGCCTCGATCCCGTCGAGGCGGTGCGTGCCGCGATCTCCGAGACCGCCTCGTACATCCCCGGCATGGACGAACGGGTGGCGGCCAAGGTGCCGGCGCTGCGGGAGATGGCGGCCGACTACGACCGTGTGCACGAACTGACCGACCATGCCCTGCTGTACGGCCTGCCGGAGATGGCGCACGTGGCCTCGTTCCTGCTGGACGCCGCGCCGGCCCGGTCGATGGGCGAGTTGTACGGCCCCTGGCTCGCCCAGCGGCCCGCGACGCTGGACCTGGCCGACGATGTCCGGTTCGTGATGGAGCGGCTCCGGGACGTGGGCAGCGACGTGGTCGCCGTGGACCAGACGTGCCCGGAGCAGGACGGCACCGGCATCCGCACCCTGTGTGTGCTGGCGCCCGGACTGGTGCCGATCGACTTCGGCTGGGAGCGGCAGCGCGTACTGGGCCATCCGCGGCTGCGGGCCTACCTCGACGGCCGCCTGGCCGAGGTCCACTCCCGTGCGGAGGGCTTCGGCCCCACCGGCCTGAATCCCAGGCCGCACCCCTTCCCGTGAGCCGTTCCCTGTGACCCGTCATGCGCGGACGGGCCCCGATCGTGGGCCGGGCACGTCCGGCGAAGGAGGAGAGTCCGTGTCCGAGGACCGAACGCAGGTCGTGAGCGCCTATGTGGAGTCGGTGTTCCGGCGCGGCCGGGAGTCGATGGAGCCGGTCGGTTTCACCCCCGACTGGGAGGACCAGCCGTCACGGCACAAGACCTACCTGGGAGTGCGGCGTTTCCCCGTGCCGCCGGGCGTCGGCCGGCCGCTGGCGCCCACCGCGGACGTCGTCCTCGGGACGCCGCCGCCCGGCCCGGGGCCGCTGTGGACAGCCGGGTCCCTGGCATCGCTGCTGCGGCTGTCCTGCGGAGTGCTGGACCGCAGGCTGCGGGTGAACTGGAACCAGGACAGCCATGTGCGGGTGCTCTACCCGGAGGCGCTGTGGGGCCGGGGCAGCGCCTCCGGCGGGGGAATGTACCCGCTGGAGGTGTACTGGGTGGCGGGTCCGTCCGGTCCGCTGACCCCCGGGGTCTACCACTATGCGACGGCGCACCACGCGTTCGAGCGGCTGGTGGCGGGCGACCTGACCGCCGAGGTCCGGGACGCCTGTGCCGGAGCCGGGACGGCGGACGGCTTCCTCCTGGTGACTGTGCGGTTCTGGAAGAACGCGTTCAAGTACAACAGCTTCTGCTACCACGTGGTGACCCAGGACGCCGGTGCCCTGCTGGGGTGCTGGGAGCTGATCGCCCGGGCGACGGGGCGACGGCTCTCGCGCGTGCTGTGGTTCGACGACGAGCGGCTCAACCGGCTCCTGGGGCTCGTGACCGACGAGGAGAGCGTGCTGGCCGTCGTCCCGCTGCCGTTCGGCCCGCCAGGCGCGGGCGCGGGCCCGGAGCCGAGCGCCGGAGCGGGCGGCACCGCGGGCCGCGGCGGTCCGGTCGACCGCCCGAGCTTCGAACGGTCGGCGCGGACCAGGACGTTCGAGCAGGTGCGGCAGGTGCACCGGGCGGTCCTGGACGACCGCCGTGCGCGCCCCGACCCGGCGGTGGCGCGGCGCCTGGTGCCGCTGCCACGGGAGCTTGGCGGCGAGGTGGAGCTGCCGCGGCCCCTGGCTGGCCGGCTCGGCACGGACCTGGGCGAGGTCCTGCGCGGCCGGCGCACCAGCTTCGGCTCGTTCGTGGGGTCCCGTCCGCTGGGCCTGGACGAGTTGGCGACCGTGCTGGCCGGCACCGTGTCGGGGCAGCGGTACACCGCGGATGCGGTGCCGGAGGACGCCGGCCTGACCGGGCTGTACGTGCTGGCGAACCGGGTGGCGGGGCTGCCCGCCGGGAGCTACCGCTACGACGCGGGCGGCAAGCGGCTGCAGGTGGTGCGGCAGGGGCCGATCGCCGGGACGCTGCAGCGCAGCTACTACTTGAGCAACTACAACCTGGAACAGGTCGGCGCCGTGCTCGCGATTTCGGGCCGATGGCGCAGCACGCTGGAGGCCTTCGGCAGTCGCGGCTACCGCGTGCTGAACGCGGAGGTGGGGGCGCTGTCGCAGACCGCCTACACCGTCGCGGCGGCGCTCGGCGTGGGCTGCGGCGTGGTGCTCGGCTTCGACAACATCGCGATCGACGAGGCGGTCGGTCTCGACGGCAGTGACGAACGCACCTTCCTGTTCGTGCTGCTCGGGCACGAACGCACGGACCGCGCGGACTACGACTACCGGCTGGCATGAAAGGGACGATCCGTGATATCCAGCGCGATACCATCGGCGGCCTCTCCCTCGGAGCCCGCCGCGACTGCGCCGGGTCCCCGACGCGCCGAAGGGGCGTGGCACCTCGTCCCGCGGTTCATGCTGCGGGTCGGCGGGCTGCCCTTCGAGGCCGCCGACGTCCTGGCCACCGCGCAGAGCGCGGCGTGGGCGGACGGGCTGCTCGACGCCCGGCGGCGGCTGCGTGAACGAGGAGCCCGCCTCGCCGATGTCCTGCAGGATCGGATAGCGGACTCCCTCGCCGACCCGTCGGCGCGCCGCACGCTGATCAATCTGCGCCGGGACGTGTTCAACTCCCGTGTTCCGCGTGGTCTCGCGTCGGCGGAGCCGCTGCTGCCGGCGCAGGATGTCGCGGCACTGCGGGAATGGGCCGCCGAGCGGGAGCGCTGCGCGTCGCTGCTGACCGGCGGCTCCGGCGTCGTGGCGCGCGAGGTCGCGGCGAGCCGGCGGGAGCTGCGGCGGATCACGGTGGAGACGGATCTGCGCCACGGCATCCAGCTGTCCTCTCCGTCGCTCGACGAGTACCTGGACGGCTACGTGCGGCGCGACGGCGGTCCGCTGAGCAAGCGGGAACGCCGCATCGAACGGTCACTGCTGGAGTACCTCTACCGCACGGCGTGCAAGACCAGCCCTTTCAGCACGCTGACGGCGGTGTCCGCCGGCGGCTTCGAGGAAGGCGTCGGCAGCCCCCTCGTGACGCGGCTCAGCGGCTGGGACAAGGAGAGCCACTCCAGGCTCAACATCGCGGTGCTCGCCCGGCTCTCGGAGCTGGCCACCGTCGACCCGCGGCTCCGCCGCGACCTGCCGGTGCGGGCCACCAGCGGGCTGCGGGTCGACCGCGACCGGGTGCGCTACCTGCGCAGGCTGCGCGGCGCCGACGCCGACGCGGACGCGGCGGTCACCTTGGACGCGGTGCACGAGAGCCTGTTCTACCTGCCCACCGGCGACGTTCTCGCGGACGTGCTCACCGTGTTCCGGGACGACGCCGAGTTGCGGTTCGGCGACGCGGTGGCCCTGCTGTCCGCCAGGGGCCCCGACCGGCCGGAAGTCGATGTGGAGGCCTACCTCGCCCAGTTGCTCAGGCTCGGGCTGCTCGTCGTCCCGGGGCTCCAGGTCGACATCCACGACCCGGACCCGGTCGCCACCTACGGCAAGGGCCTGCGGGCGCTGCGCACCGCCTGGGCGGACGACGTCGCCCGGCTCGTGGAGCACATGGGCGAGGACGTCGGACAGTTCGCCGGGGCTGACCTCGGACGCAGACGCCAGCTGCTGGGCCGGATCAAGGAGTCGGCGGCGGCGGCGCACCGGCTCCTGGGCCAGGCGGATCTCCCGGTGCTGCGCACGCTGGTCTACGAGGACACCACGGTGCCCGGGCTGGCGGTGACCGGTGACGCGCAGGCGTGGCAGGAGCAACTGACCCCGGACCTCGAACGGTTGGCCGACATCCTGCCGGCCTTCGACGGCAACCTCGTGCGCCGCCTGGTGACCAAGGGGTTCTTCAGGGCGCGGTACGGCACCGGGGGGCGCTGCGAGGACTTCCTGTCCTTCGCCCACGAGTTCGGGCAGGACTTCTACGACAACCACAACCAGCGGCTCCTGCGTCACCAGCGCTTCGACGGCACCGCCTTCCGCCCCTACGACAACTGGTTCCGGCAGGAGGACATCACCCGCATCGACCGTGCCCGAGCCGCCGTCGCCGACGAGGTCGTACGGCGATACCGGGACCTGGCCTCCGGGGCCGATCTGGAGCTGGACGAGGAGTTCCTCACGACCGTCGGAGCGATCCTGCCCCGCTCGCCCCGGGAAGGACTGCGCCCACTGTCGTTCTTCCTCCAGCTCGCGCAGCGGGGCACGCAGGATCCGCTGGTCGTCGTCAACCGGGTCTACTCCGGCCTGACCCTGCTGTTCTCCCGGTTCGCACACTGCTTCGGGTCCGGGCTCACCGCGTCGCTGCGCCGGTCCCTGGAGACCGTCGCCCCGCCCGGTGCCGTCTTCGCCGAGCTCAAAGGCGGCTACGACACGACCAACCTCAACCTGCACCCGGTAGTCACCCCCTACGAGGTGGTCTGCCCGGGCGAGACCAGTTCCCGGCCCGGCGCGGAGCAGATCCCGGTGGAGGACCTGGTCGTCGAGCACGACCCGGCGGCCGACCGGCTGCTGCTGCGCTCGCGTCGCCTGGGCGTCGAGGTGATCCCGGTCTACCTGGGCTTCCTGCTGCCCATGGCGCTGCCGGAAGTGCAGCAGGTGCTGCTGAACTTCTCGTACACGAGCATGGTGCAGCTCGACCTGTGGGAGGGCACCGGCCTGCGGGAGACACAGGACGGCCCGCTGCCCCGGATACGGCTCGGCAACGTCGTGGTGCAGCGCAGGTCCTGGCGGTGCGCCGCGGACCGGCTGCCCGCGGTGACGCCCGGGCAGCCGGACCACGAGTGGTTCCTGGCGTGGCGGGAGTGGCAGCGGCG
The DNA here is from genome assembly GCF_033792805.1 of Streptomyces sp. PA03-1a. Taxonomy (NCBI): domain Bacteria; kingdom Bacillati; phylum Actinomycetota; class Actinomycetes; order Kitasatosporales; family Streptomycetaceae; genus Streptomyces; species Streptomyces sp. PA03-1a. The sequence continues at coordinate 9,111 of NZ_JARAVO010000183.1, read as the reverse complement.
CATGGGCCTTCCGCGTCGCGTCTTCGCGAGCCCGGGCGGCGAGCACAAGCCCCTGTACGTCGACTTCGACGCCTACCCGAGCGTGCGCCTGCTCGACACGGCCGTCCGCAAGAGCGCCTCCCCGGTGGTCCTCACCGAGATGCTGCCCGGCCCGGACGAGCTGTGGCTGCGCGACGACCGGAACCGATACGTCACCGAGCTCACGGTGGAGCTCGACGGAATGCCCACGGAGCGGTGATGAACGGCAAAGACACTCTCCTCGCAGGCAGCGTCCCCGGCATGGAGACGGACGGGAACGGCTGGATCAGCCTGCACGTCTTCTACGCGGCGAACGCCAACCCGGTGCTGGTGCACTGCGTGCGGCCGCTGGTCGCGCGGCTGCGCGAGCAGCGCCTGCTGCGTTCCTGGTTCTTCATCCGGTACTGGCTGGAGGGCCCGCACATCCGGCTGCGCCTGCTGCCGGCCGACGCCGCGGCGGCCGGTGAGGTGGCGAGGATCGCCGAGGGGGCGCTCGCCGACTTCCTGCGCCGCCGCCCGGCTCTGTACGAGGAGGACCGCAACGCCAGCGGCGACCTGTACCGGAACATGTTCCTCGCCGAGTACAGCCAGGAACGCTGGGACGAGTTGTACGGACCGGACGGCACGATGCCCTTCCGGGACAACAACAGCGTCGCGCGCATCCCCTACGAGCGGGAGCTGGACCGGTACGGCGGTACCACGGCCATGGAGCTGGCCGAATGGCACTTCGAGAGATCCAGTGACCTGGTGGTCACCCTGCTGGAGAGCACCAACGTCCACGTGCGCACCGTGCTGCTGGGCCAGGCCGCCCAGCTGACGGCCGGTCTGTGCTTCTCCTTCCTGGGGGACCACGGCGAGGTGGCCCGCTTCCTGACCCGATATCGCACCATGTGGGAGACCTCCTACCAGGAGCCGAGCGACAGCCAGCACGAGCGCTTCGACCGCAGTTATCACCGGATGCGCGACCGACTCGTCTGCCGGCTGCGGCACGTGGGGGACAGCGTCCGCGACACGCCCGGCGCGGCCCCCACCCCGCTGGAGCGGTCCTGGCTCAGCCACTGCGCCGACCTGCGCGAGAAGGTACTCGCGCTGTCCGGCGCCAGCGTCCTGGCCTTCCGCGACGGCGCGGCCCCCGACCCCCAGGCCGCCTTGGCCATCGTCCTCAGCTCCTACGTCCACATGACCAACAACCGGCTCGGCGTGAGCATCCTCGACGAGATCTATCTGTCGTACGTCATGGACAAGGCGCTGTCGGACATGGCCGCGCAGGAGGTGCCACGGTGACCGCACAGGATCTGCCCCGGCTCCGCCAGGAGGTCGTGCTCGGCCCCGCCCTGCGGACCGGCCCGAAGACGGTGCACCACGTCAAGGACGCCCGTACCGGCTGCTACTACCGGGTCGGCCCCCGCGAGCACTTCATCATGGGCCTCATGGACGGCCGCCACACCCTCCAGGACATCGGACGCCGGTACAGCGACACCTACGACCGCCGGCTGGGCCCGGACCACTGGGGGCAGATCTTCACCCTCCTCGGCCGCTACCAACTGCTCGACGGGCATGCCGACACCGCGGTCCTCGACAAGCTGAGGAAGGCCCGCGAGGACAAGGAGTCCGCGCGGCAAGGGTGGCTGCGGCGGCGCTGGGTGCTGCTCCGGCCCGACCGGCTGTGCGCCGCCCTGGCGACGCGCCTGGCCTTCGCCTTCCGTGCCGGCTTCGTGATACCCGCGCTGATCCTGGTCGCCGCCGTACAGGCCCTGGTCTGGACCCACGCGGCCACCCTCAGCACCGAGGCGGCCCACCAGCGCACATGGGCGATCTCGATACCGGTCTCCGTACTGCTCGTCTGGGTGATCACAGCGCTGCACGAATTCGCGCACGGCGTGACCTGCCGCCACTTCGGGGGCACGGTCACGGAGATCGGGGTCAGCTGGCGGTTCCCCCTGCTGGCCCCCTACTGCCGGACCGACGACATCGTGCTGTTCCACCGCCGCAGAGCCCGAGTGGCGACGGCGTTCGCCGGGGTCATGGTGAGCCTGCTGGCCATGGTGCCGGTCGCCGGATGGTGGTGGCTGACCCGCGACGGTGGTCCGGGCCATTCGCTCGCCGCCGGGGTCCTGCTGTTCGGCAGCGCGGGCTCGTTGCTGAACCTGCTGCCATTCCTGCGATCGGACGGATACGTGATGCTGACGCACGCGCTCGACCTGGCCGACCTGCGCGGCGAGAGCTACCGGTTCTGGCGGCTGTTCCTGCGCCGGGGCGACCCCGCCGCGCGCGAACGACTCAGCGTCTACCCGGCCCGCGACGCCCGCGCGTACGCCGCCTACGGGCTGGTCTCGCTGCTGTTCGCGCTGTCGGTGTACGGCTGCCTGATGTGGTTGTGGTTCGCCACACTCGAACGCTGGACGGGACCGGTGTGGGCCGTGGTGATCCTCGCCGCCGAGACCGCCGTCGTGGTGGTCCTGGTCCTCGCGGCGGCCCGAGCCCGTTCCGGCGGACGGCAGGCCGCCGATGCGTGACGGCCTCGCGGTCCGCACCAGCGGACTGACCAAGCGGTACCGTCCGGAGGCCGGTGTGTTCGACCTCGATCTCGTCGTGCGCACCGGAGAGGTGTACGGCTTCCTCGGGCCGAACGGGTCCGGGAAGACCACCACCATGCGGATGCTCGTGGGACTCGTCCGGCCGACGTCGGGCACCGCCTCGGTGCTCGGCCACCCCGCCGGCAGCTCCGCAGGCCTGCGGGGCGTGGGCGCGTTGATCGAGTCACCCGCCCTGTACCCGCACCTGTCCGGGCGCGACAACCTGCGCGTCCTCGCCCGGTACGCAGCCCTTCCCCCCGGCCGCGTCGACGACGTGCTCGAGGAAGTGGGCATGGCCGCGCGAGCCGACGTCGCCTTCCGCGCGTACTCGCTCGGCATGCGGCAGCGGATCGCGGTGGCGGCCGCGCTCCTGAAGGACCCCGCCCTGCTGATTCTCGACGAGCCGACCAACGGTCTGGACCCGGCGGGCGTCGCCGGCATACGGGAGCTCATCACGGGGCTGCGCCGTCACCAGCGCACCGTCCTGCTGTCGAGCCACCAGCTGACCGAGGTGGAGCACCTGTGCGACCGGGTGGGCGTCATACGTCACGGCCGGCTGGTCGCGGAGGGCACCGTCCCGGAGCTGCGCCGGGGCGCCGGACACGAGGGCCTGACGCTCACGGTCGATGAGCCGGCACGCGCCGCCGACCTGCTCGCGCGGCTGCCGTCCGTCCGCTCGGCGACCGTGGAGGACGGGAAGGTGCGCGTGGCCGTCGACCCCGGCCAGGCGGCGGCCGTCAACCGGTTCCTCGTGGAGAACGGACTGGCCGTCAGCGAGCTCCGCCGGCAGACGGTCTCCCTCGAGGAGGCCTTCTTCGAGCTGGTCGCGGACCAGCCCACATCGGGAACGGGAACGGAACGCCAGGGAGTGGTCAACCGGTGAACGCCGTGGTGCAGGCGGAGCTGCTGGCGGCACGCAAACGCCCCGGCGTGTGGATCGTCGGCGGCGTGTGGATCGCCCTCACCCTGGTCTTCGGCACGGTGGTGCCGGCCGTCGTCTACCTTGCCGTACGGAACCGGCCGCCCGGCGCCGCCGGTGACCCGCAGGAACTGATCGACGGCCTGCTTCCGGACCGCTTCCTGTCGGGGACCGTGGCCCTGTACCCGATGTTCGGCAGTGCACTGATGCTGATCCTCGGCGCGGTGCTCACCGGAGGCGAGTTCCGGTGGGGAACCTGGGGGACACTTCTGGTCCAGCGGCCCGGCCGCACGGGCGCGGTCCTCGGCAAGGCGGCGTCCGCGGCGGTGGTGGTGCTCTGCGTCACGGCGCTGGTGGTGGCGCTCGGCGCCGCATCCGGCGCCGTCGCCGCGGCGCTCACCGGCCGGGCGGCGCACTGGCCGGACGTGTCAAGCCTCGCGGCCGGAGTCGCGGCCGCCTGGCTGATCAGCATGGCCGCGGCGAGCCTCGGCATGTTCCTGGCGATCCTGCTGCGCGGCACCGGCGCCGCCATCGGGGTGGGGCTGCTGTGGCTGCTGGCGATGGAGAACCTGGTCTCCGGGCTGACCGGGACCCTCCCGGTGCTGAAGGGGCTGCAGCGGCTGCTGATCGGGCCGAGCGCGGGCTCGTTGGCCGCCGCCCTCGACCCGTCCGGCACGGCCGGCACCTCGGTTCCCGGGGTGGTCTCGGTGTCGGGACCCGTCACGGCGAGCATGGTGCTGACGGCGTACATGGCGGTCTTCCTCGGCCTGTCCGCCCTGCTGCTCTCCCGGCGCGACGTGGCCTGAAGGCCCGCCTGCCACGGGCGAAGCGCACCGTCGGCGGCGGAGGTCCACGCACCCCGGCTCGCCCGGCACGGCCTCGTGCTCCGCTGCGGCCTCGGCCGACGTCGCGGACGGCGTCGGCCGGACGCGGAGGCGGCCTCGCCGCTTGTCGCCCGGATCCCGGACAGGGCATAGCTGCGACACCCCGCGGTGCTGCCGGGGGCTGGTACCCCCGACAGGGCAATCGGAGTGCTCGCCACGATCGCCGAACGCCAAAGCTGCGTCGGCGACCACTGGTTCACCGCCGGTGTCCTGTCCGAGCGATTCGGCGCCCAGGTCGTCGCGACGACCCGCACGATCAAGCAGATGCACCACAACGTGTCAATCCGTACAGGCTTTTGGGACAAGTACTTCCTCGGCCAGATCCCGGACGCCCCGGTCACGGCCGTCACCGTGCCCGACAACCGGTTCACGCTCGAAGGTCATGATCTGCTGATCATCGAAGCCGGCCACAGCGACACCGACGACACAAGCGTCCTGCACGTCCCGGACCTCGAGCTCGTGGTCGCGGGCGATGTGATCTACAACGGCGTGCACCAGTTCCTGGTCGAGGCCGGGCACCGTGGCCTGGACGCGTGGCGCCAAGCCATCGCAATCGTCGAAGACCTCAGGCCCCGCTGGATCGTCGCTGGCCACAAGAACAAGCAGCTTGATGACGACGCCACTCGCACCATCAATGAGACCCGCGAGTACCTCGACACCGTCGACGAACTGCTCCTCCAGCACGGCAGCGCTCGCGACTTCTTCGACGCCGAGTTGGAGCGGTTCCCCGAGCGCCTGAATCCGGGCGCTCTGTGAGGCGGAGCCGTCGCACTTTACTCCTGGCTGTCACGTAGTCAGTGATCATCGAATGACGATCGTCCCCGGGAACCCCGGGGGCGATCGCTGTTCACATGTGCCTGCGGATCAGCTGCCGATCAGTCGATGCGGTCGCTCAGGCCCAGCACCTGCGGGTCGTCGCTGGGAAAGTCCCTGGGCATGCCCGGCACGTGGATGGTGCGCCCGTACACGCCGGCCAGAAACTCGACAACGCCGACCGGGAACTCCGACCAGTCGCCGTTGTCTCCGCGGACGACCACGGGCCACGCGTCCGGATCCGCAGGGCTTGTCCGCCAGTAGAAGGAGTCCCCCGAATTGGACTCCGCCCAGGAGATCAGGCCTCCCGGCTGTGGGAAGGGAACGTAGCCCTCGGTGTCGCCCATCTCGTACAGATCCTGAAGGATCTCGTCCTCCCTGGACGCGGACGCCCATGACGCCTCGGCGCCGGGCCGGGGAGCGGAGACCGTCAGGAAGTCGTCGACGACCAAGACCGGATACGCCTCCGCCAGAGCGCGGAAGTCCGAGGGCAGCGCCGTCCCGAGGGCGCGCGTGGTCAGCACAGTGAAGCCGCAGTAAATGAGGATCAGCCGAGGTACGGCCGAAAGGGATGGCAGGACCCCGGCGGTGTGATTGTCGGGGTCCTCGTCTTGGGTCGAGGAGGAACCACACAGACCGGTTGAGTCGACTTCACGGCTGGGTTCGTCGCTGGGCGACGTCGAACGCGGGCGCGAGCGGGGCCAGTGCCGCGCGGAGTTGGTCTGGCAGCGAGCCGGAAGGCACGACCAGTCCTCCGGCACCGAAACTCCCGGCGGCCCCCGCGTTCCCGGTCGGCTGGAGCCAGCTTTCCAACGCGATGCGAACCGCCGCGGCCACGCTCGCCGCGAGAACGCGGGCTGTGTGCGCTCCGGCATCGCCCAGGCGTTCGGCGATCACCGCCGTGAGAGGCGGCTCGATGTCGGCGGTGGTATCGAGGAACGCGTCGCGCAGCGCGGTCCGGGTGGTGATCAGCAGCAGTGCCTCGTGTTCGCGCTCACCGGTGTTCGTGTACTGCTCGACCACCGCTTCGGTGACGGCGTCAGCCAGGCGCACTCCTGCGGGCCGGGCCGCGACTGCCGCCGCGATCCGCGCCTCCCGGTCCGCGGTAACAGCGGAGACGATCGCCTGCTCGCGGCTGGCGAAGTAGTTGTTGTAGGTGCGCGGCGAGACCCCGGCCCCCTCGGCGATGTCCTCGACCCGCACCTGGTCGGGGCCGCGCTCCACGGCCAGGCGCAGGGCTGCCTTGCGTAGCGCCTCGCGGGTGGCCTGCTTCTTCCGCTCCCGCAGCCCTGGTGGTGGTGTCGTCACGGCGTCAGCGTTCCACACAGGGCTGCGTGCGCAAACTTGCGTGCACGCACTTTGACTGTCAGCCTCGTCCCGAACTGAGACCGACAGAGAGGACGTCACCGTGCGAGCAAGAGGAATGACCTACGACACCGGATTCGTCGTGCATGGCCAGACATCCCGCGAGCACTTCGACCTCGCGGTGGTCCGGCGCGAGCTCGCCATCATCCGCGACGACCTGCACTGCAACGCGGTCCAGATCATCGGCGGCGACCCGGGCCGACTGGAGCTGGCCGCCGGTGCCGCCGCCGAGCTCGGCCTGGAGGTCTGGTTCTCGCCCTATCCTCTGGAGTTGGATCCGGAGCAGGTCCTCACGCTCTTCCGCGACTGCGCCGAGCGAGCGGAACGGCTCCGGCAGCAGGGGGCCACAGTCGTGTTCGTCGCAGGGGTCGAGCTGAGCGTGATGAACCGCGGGTTCCTGCCCGGTGAGAGCCCCGAGGAGCGGGTCGAGCAGCTGATGAGCCGGCCCGACCGGCGGGCCGAAGCGATGCGTGAGCTCGGCGTGCGCATCAACGCATTCCTCCGCGACGCCGCGGCCACGGTCCGCGAGCGGTTCCAGGGCAAGCTCACCTACGCGTCCATCCAGTTCGAGCAGGTCGACTGGACTCCCTTCGACATGGTGACGTTCGAGCTGATCCGCTCCGCCGAGGTTGCCGACCGGTTCCGGGACGCGGTGCGCACCCTGGCCCAAGGTCCCAAGCCGCTCGCTATCACCGGGTTCGGCACCGCGGCCTACCGCGGCGCGGGAGACCGAGGTGGGCGGGTGCTGGAAGTGGTCGAGCACGATCCCGAGACCAAGGCCCCTGTACGACTGAACGGCATATACGAGCGCGACGAGGCCGGCCAGGCCGCATATCTGAGCGAACTGCTGGAGATCTTCGAGACCGAGGGCGTGGACAGCGCGTTTGTGTTCTTGTTCGCCTTGCCCGGCTACCCGCACCGCCCGGACGGCGACCCCAGGGACGATCTGGACCGGGCCGGCCTGGGCATCGTCAAACTCCTCGAAGGGCGCCGGGGGCAGACCTACCCCGACATGGAATGGGAACCCAAGGCCGCCTTCGAGGCAGTGGCGCAGCGGTATCGGAGATGACAGGCCCCGCGCACGGTGACCACGGTTCGGGATCTGCACTGCGGCGCAGCGCAGATCCCGAGCAAATGGAAGAGGTATTCGCCGAACCCGGCGCAGACCCCTACGACCAGGAGCGGGCGCGGAGTATCGCGGAGGATGCGTACACCTCGCCCTGGCGGCCGGAACGGACCGCTGCAGATCGCGACGATCACGGCAGGGGCTCCGTCGCCGTAAATCCGTTATTTACTGCGGCAGTTGCGAACACTTCTCTGTGATCGGGCATCCACTCGAATGTGGTTCTGCTGTGCGGACTTGAGGGGAGGGGACTGTCAGTGCACGACGCGGGCCAGGCCTGGCGCCAGGCTGTTTGCCTGGGTCATGCCCTCAGATCCTCCGTCACGGGCAGGCACTCGGCGAGCAGGTCGACGACGTCGCGCCAGGCTCGCTGCGCGTGCTGTCGGTGGTAGCCGACGCCGGGGACCGTGAGGTGGTCGACCGGCGGGTGGTGGAAGGCGTGCAAGGCGCCGCCGTAGACCGCGAGGCGCCAGTCGACGCCCGCGGCCTGCATCTCGGCAGTGAACGCGTTTCGTTGTGCGGGCGGCATGATCGGGTCTTCCGATCCGACCCCGGCCCACACCGGGCAGCGGATGCGCGCTGCCTCGCCCGGCCGGCCCGTGGTCAGCGCGTTGACTGTCCCGATCGCGCGCAGGTTGACGCCGTCGCGCCCGAGTTCCAGCGCGATGGCGCCCCGGTGCCGTAGCCGATGGCGGCGATCCGGTCGGGGTCGGTCCGGGGCTCGGTGCGCAACTCGTCGAGTGCCGCGTGGCCGATGTGCCGCATCCGGTCGGGATCAGAGAGCAGCGGCATGCAACGGGCCAGCATCTCCTCGGGGTCGCCCAAATAGCGCCCGCCGTGAAGGTCGAAGGCCAGCGCTACGTATCCCCGCTCGGCGAGAGCATCGGCCCGGCGGCGTTCGACGTCGCTGAGCCCCATGCCCTCTGGTCCGAGCAGCACCGCGGGCCGGCGGTCGACACCGGCCGGGAGTGCGAGGTGCCCGATCATCGTCAACCGTCCGCCGGGTACTCGACCGTACGCGTCGTAATCGCCGTCATGAGACTGGACTGTAGTGATCGTCGAGCCCGGCCCGGCCGGTGTTCTGCCGCTGGCAGAACACCGGCCGGGCCCTCTGAAATGCGCGGGCCGAGCCCTCATCGTCTCATTGCCGCCTTTGGCGCGTACCTCGATCACCCCCCAACCCGTCGGCTACTCCGCCAGCGGGCGCCACGTCCCCCTCCGGTTCCCCGCGATTCCACCCCGAGAATCCGCGAACCCGTCGGCTTGCCGGCCGGCGGACTGGCGGTACGTGGAGGCCGCGGGGTCTGTCCATTGAACGGCTCTGTCTCACATTCGGTGGTGACGGAGTGTGCTGCTATCCGAGGAGGATGCGGTGGCGAAGTAGGGTGAAGCCTGCTCGTCCGTGCATCTGTT
>NZ_JARAVO010000182.1:0-20291 GCF_033792805.1 Streptomyces sp. PA03-1a | reverse complement strand
GGACCCCCCAGCCCCGCCCGGAGCGCGAGAGCGCGGCGCCACGGCGCCATCCCCGGGCTGCTGTACCGGCCCGCGGTGCCCGCCGACCCGGAGAAGGTGCAGGAGGTCGACCTGCGCGTGGAGGCCTGGGCCCGCGCCAACGAGCTGTTCCCGGCGGCCTGGCAGGGCGACTTCGCCGGTTTCCAGTTCGGCCGTGCCGTCGTGCTCCAGCACCCGGGGGCCGCCGACCTGGAGCGCCTCACCGCCGCAGGCAAGCTGCTGCTCGCCGAGAACATCGTCGACTCCTGCTACTGCGAGGAGGACGAGGGCCGCGGGGGAGCGCGCAAGGGCCTCGGCGGACGGCTGGTCATCGCCCAGTCGGCACTCGACCCCTACCACGGCACCCCCGCACTGGAGGAGGAGTGGCGGCGCGGTGTCCGGGCGGACGGCCCGCTGCGCTCTTACCACCTCGCGCTGCGGGACTTCGCCGTCCTGGCCACACCGAGCCAGACCGACCGGTTCGTGCACGACGTCGCCCGGCTGCACCTGGGCTACCTGGCCGAGGCCGCCTGGGCGGAGACCCGGTACGTGCCGCAGGTCTGGGAGTACCTCGTGATGCGGCAGTTCAACAACTTCCGCCCCTGCCTGTCCATCGTGGACGCCGTGGACGGCTACGAGCTGCCCGAGCAGGCCTACGCCCGCCCCGAGATCCAGCGGATCACGGCGCTGGCCTGCAACGCCACGACGATCGTCAACGACCTGTACTCCTTCACCAAGGAACTGGCCAGCGACCCGTCACACCTCAACCTGCCCCAGGTCGTCGCCGCGAACGAGCGGCGCGGGCTGAAGGCCGCCTACCTGCGATCCGTCGAGATCCACAACACGATCATGGCGGCCTTCGAAGAGGAATCGGCGCTGCTCTCCGCCACCTCGCCCCTCGTGGAGCGCTACGCCCGGGGGCTCGCCGCCTGGGTGTCCGGCAACCACGAGTGGCACGCCACCAACAGCCACCGCTACCACCTGCCCGACTACTGGTAACCGCCGCCTGTGACCCACCGGCACATGGCACCTGCACCACGAGGAGCAACAGTTGACCCACGCCCGTGCCGCCCGGCCCGCGGTCCTTCCGGTCCCGGCCCAGTCCACCTACCAGAGCCGGATCGCGGACTACTGGAACGCCGAGGAGAACCCGGTCAACCTCGAACTCGGAAAGATCGACGACCTGTACCACCACCACTACGGCATCGGTGAGGCCGACACCTCGGTCCTCGACGAACCCGATCCCGGCCGGCGGCGCAAGCGCATCACCGCCGAACTGCACCGCCTGGAGCACGCCCAGGCCGAACTGCTCGCCTCCAACCTGGGGAACCTCTCCGCGGACGACCGCGTCTTCGACGCCGGCTGCGGCCGGGGCGGCGGCAGCGTCGTGGCGCACCTGCGCTACGGCTGCCACGCCGACGGGGTCACCCTCTCCACCAAACAGGCCGACTTCGCCAACGACCAGGCCCGTGCCCGGGGCATCGACGACAAGGTCCGCTACCACCACCGCAACATGCTCGACACGGGCTTCGAGACCGGCGGGTACGCGGCGTCCTGGAACAACGAGTCCACCATGTACGTCGAGCTGGACCTGCTGTTCGCCGAGCACGCCCGCCTGCTGCGCCGCGGCGGACGGTACGTGACGGTCACCGGCTGCTACAACGACACCTATGGTCAGGCCTCGCGCGAGGTGTCCCTGATCAACGCGCACTACATCTGCGACATCCACCCGCGCTCCGCGTACTTCCGGGCGATGGCGCGCCACCGTCTGGTACCGGTCCACGTGCAGGACCTGACCGAGGCCGCGATCCCCTACTGGGAGCTGCGCAAGCAGGCGGACCACCTGGTCACCGGCATCGAGGACACGTTCCTGACCGCCTACCGCAACGGCAGCTTCCAGTACCTGCTCATCGCGGCCGACCGGGTCTGACCCTCCTGCACGGCGACACCCACGGGCAACCGCCCCTCACCGGCGCGTGGCAATCGCGCCGGTGAGGGGCAGCCGTGTCGGCAGCGCGGCCCACGCTCCGACCCGGATGCCTCCGTTGCGGTCAGGTAGGCGATGGTTGCGCGTCCCGGTTCGTATCGGTGCCGGGAGCTACCGGATGGCCAGGGGTCAGGGAACGGATGCGTGGTACCGGCGAGGGCAGCAGCCAGAGCAGCGACAGCGCTCCGCCGACGGCGGCGACGAGGAGCGTCACCCGGAGGCCGATGAGTGTGGCGAGGAGGCCGCCGAGGACGGCGCCCACGGGGCGTACACCGTAGTTGATCGTGCTGTACGCGCCGGCGACCCGACTGCGCATGCCATCGGGGATCACCGCCGCCTGAAGGGAGTTGAGGTTGACGTCGAAGAGCATGACGCCGACACCGGAGAGGAACTGGGCCAGGGCCAAGGCTCCGGCGCGAGCCCACAGGGGTCCGCCCGCGGCGGCGGTGATGGCGATCGGTGCCGGGAACAGCACCGCGCCCACGGCGATGCTTCGGCCGACGCCGAGCCTTCGCGAGACCTTCGGCGCGATCACCGCGCCAAGGAGCGAGCCGGTGGCGCCGATCCCGAAGGCCATGCCGAGGACTCCGGCGGTCAGTGCGAGGTCCCGGTTGGCGAACAGCACGATCAGCCCGCTGCCCGCGACGAAGGTGAAGAAGTTGATGGTCGCCACGCACCCGAGGCTCGGCCGCAGCACCGGGTGACGGATGACGAACGCCAGTCCCTCCCTGGCCCGCCGCAGCAGCGGGGGTGTCGCCCGGTCAGGGACGGCCGGCGGTTCGTCCATCGAAACCCGACCGACCAGAAGCGCGGACGCCAGGAACGTCAGGGCGTCGACGACGACGGCGACGGGAGCGGTCAGCGCCTGGACGAGAGCACCACCGATCGCCGGGCCGGCGACGTATGACGCCGACCGGCTGGTACTGAGCTTGCTGTTCGCGTCCACGTAGGAGGACCGGGGCACCAGGTGGGCGAAGAACGGGGGATAGGCGGTGTTGAACAGCACCGCTGCGGCGCCGGTCAGTAACGCCACGGCGTACAACTGCCCCAGCGTCACCGCCTCCAGCAGATAGGCGGCCGGGAGGGAGAGCAGCACTGCGGCGCGCGCCAGGTCGGCGAGGACCATCAGGCGCCGCTTGTGGATGCGGTGGTCGACCCAGGCACCGAGGACGATCCCGAGCAGGTTCGGGGCCCAGATGAGCGCGGTCAGCCACGCCACCTGATGGGCCGAAGCGTGCAGCGCCCCCACCGCGATCAGCGGCAGGGCCAGTTCGGTGATCCGGTCGCCGAACTGCGAGACCGACTGGCCGGCCCAGAAACGACGGAACCGCTGGTCACGCCAGAGCGATATGGGTACGGCCTGGTCTGCGGCGCTCATGACGTCCCGCCGGTCCGCTGCTCGGCGCCCTCGGGCAGGGCGTAACGCAGCAGCCTGACGCCACGGGCGTCGGCCGGACGCGCGGCCTCGTCACGCATCACGTAGGGCGCCAGGACGCGTTCGATCGCGTCCTCGATGGCGGCGAGTTCGTCGGCGGAGACGACGACGCGGGTGTTGGCCAGCCCCGCACGCCGCAGCCACGCCGGTTCGAGGCCGGGTTCGACCTCGGCGGCCCACCGGTTCGCCAGGTCCGCGGAGCGCACGAACATCTCCCGGGACAGGACCCGCGCGGCCGTCCTGCCCTCCTCGTCCTCCGGGTCCTCCGGCGCCTCGAACCGGAAGCCGCGCGCCACCGCCTCCCACCGCCGCTGGCGACGGTCCGGGCCGGGCTCGGCATCGCGGACCAGCCCGAAGCCCGCCAGATGCCGCAGATGCCAGCTGGTCACCGACGGGGTCGCCCCCACATCGGGCGCGAGTTGCGTAGCCGTCGCCGGCCCGTGCCGCTGGAGGCGTTCGAGGATCGCCAGCCGCACCGGGTGCGCCAGCGCCCGCATCGCCCGCGGATCAGTGATCTCGACATCGCCCAGACGGTTATCGGCATCCATGACGTGAGAGTCTCCTCTCACATATTGTGAGAGTCAAGTCTCACATCTCCGTTCCGAGCCGCTGCCGGTGCCTGGGAGATCCAGGTACGGGTGCCGGAGGACAGGTCGCGCACGGGCGATGACTTTGCGCTGGAGCCGGAGTCTCCTTCGTGAATGCCGTTGCCGCAGAGCGCGACCCGTGACAGGAGACCTGGCCGTATGACCGATCCGGAAGTGACAGCAGACCGTAGCCGCGGGACCGGGGTCTGGCCCCTGATCCACGCCGAGCGAGCGGCGCTGGCGGCCGATCTCGCGGATCTGACGGACGAGCGCTGGGCAACGCCCTCGTTGTGTACCGGCTTGACGGTACGTGAGGTGCTGGCGCACGTGACCGCGGGCGCGAGCCTCAATGCCGTGCGCTGGATGGCGGGAGTGATCCGCTGCAGGTTCGACTTCGACAAGCAGGTGGCCATGCGGCTGGCCGAGCAGTTGGGCACGACTCCGGCCGAGACCCTCGAACGATTCCGGCATGTCATCCCGAGCACCACCAAGCCTCCCTTGCCCACCATCGCGATGCTGGGCGAAACGATCGTGCACGGAGAGGACATCCGGCGCCCGCTGGGCATCCGGCACGACCACCCGATCCAGGTCCTCACGCAGGTTGCCGAGTACTACCAGGGTTCGGACCTCGTGGTCCTTGCCAAGGGCCGCATCGGCGGACTGCGACTCGTCGCGGATGACGGCCCGTTCGCCACCGGTTCCGGGCCGCTCGTGTCCGGCCCCACCGTGGCCCTGATCATGGCCACGACCGGGCGCGCGACCTACTGCGACGACCTCGATGGCCCCGGTGTGGAACTCCTCCGCAGTCGCTGCGGCAGTGCGTGATCCGATGCCCAGGCACTCCCACGTGAAGAGTGCTTCCAGCTCCGTACGTGGGCGCTGCGGGGACTTCACGAGCCCCCGCAGCGCTACCGGCCGCCGGGAGGGGAGGATCGCTCCTCACCCGCGCACGGCCGGGTCAGCCGACGGGGGCCAGGGCCACCCCGCATGCCGGCCGGAGCATGCTCAGCCGCGGTAGGTCTCCAGCAGCCGCAGCCAGACTTCGCCGAGGGTCGGGAAGGCGGGGACGGCGTGCCAGAGCCGGTGGAGGGGCACCTCGCCCGCGACGGCGATGGTGGCCGAGTGCACCAGTTCCCCGACGCCGGGGCCGGCGAAGGTGACGCCCACCACGGTGTTGCGGTCGGTGTCGACGAGCATGCGGGCCTTGCCGCGGTAGTCCTCGCCGTACTGGTGGGCGCCGGCGACGTGGGCGAGGTCGTAGTCGACGACCTCGATGCGGCGCCCGCTCTGCTCGGCCTCGCGGCTGGTCAGGCCGACGGAGGCGACCTCGGGGGTGGTGAAGACGACCTGGGGGACGGCTGCGTGGTCGGCGGTGGCGACATGCGCGCCCCAGGGTGCGTCGTCGACGGGCTCGCCGTTGGCACGGGCGCCGATGACGGTGCCGGCGATCCGGGCCTGGTACTTGCCCTGATGCGTCATGAGCGCACGGCGGTTGACGTCGCCGACGGCGTAGAGCCAGCCGCCGTCGACGCCGGTGACACGGAAGGTGTCGTCGACGGTCAGCCAGTCGCCGGGGGTGAGACCGACGGTCTCCAGACCGAGGTCGCGGGTCTGCGGGGCGCGGCCGGTCGCCAGCAGGATCTCGTCCGCGGCCAGTTGTCCGCCGTCGGAGAGCGCGATCCGCACATCGCCGTCTTCGCCGCCCTCGCGGGCCAGGGAGGTGACGGATGTGTTGAAGCGGATGTCGACGCCCGCTTCGCGCAGTCCGTCGGTGACCAGTTCGCCGGCGAACGGCTCCATCCGCTCGAGGAGTCCGTCGTCGAGGACGAGCATGGTGACCTGGGAACCGAGCGCCTGCCAGACGGTGGCCATCTCGACGGCGACCACACCGCCTCCGACGACGGCGAGGCGGCCGGGCACCTTGTCGGCGCTGGTGGCCTCGCGGCTGGTCCAGGGGCGGATGGTGTCGAGTCCGGGGATCGGGGGCAGGGCGGCGCGGGTGCCGGTGGAGACGGCGACGGCGTGCCGGGCGGTCAGGGCGACGGTGTCGCCCTCAGGGGTCCGCACGGCCACCTGCTTGGGGCCGGTGAGGCGGCCGTGGCCGCGTACGAGGTCGACGGAGACCGAGTTCAGCCAGTCGACCTGGTCCTCGTCCTTCCAGTACGAGGACATCTTGTCGCGGTGTGCGAGGACCGCCTCGACGTCCAGCGGGCCGGCCACCGCCGGGTCGAGTCCGGGTACGCGGCTCGCGTCGGCCCGCACCACCACCGGGCGGAGCAGCGCCTTGCTCGGGTCGCAGGCCCAGAACGAGCACTCGCCGCCGAGGAGTTCGCGTTCCACGATCACGGCGCTGAGCCCTGCGGCGCGGGCGCGTTCGGCCACGTTCTCGCCGACCGGCCCCCCACCGATGACGATCACGTCGTAGGTGCGGGTCGTCTCGTTCATCTCTGCTGCGTTCCTCACTGTTTGATTCCTCATTGCTTCGGTGACTCGGTCGGACACTCCGGAAGGGCGTCGGGGCCTCCGCCCCGCACGGGGTCGACGGGGGCGGTCCCGGGATGGGACGACCGTGGCGGCAAAGCCGTCTCACGGTGTCCGCGGCACCGGACCGCCGGGCGGCGGAGGGTAACCATCGCGCTCGCCCGGCGGTCCGGTGCCGGCCTGCGGCGGCTGTGTGGGCTGATCAGCGGCCGGGGAGGCGCTGCGAGACCTCCTGGAGCACCCATCCGTTGCCGTCCGGGTCGCTGAAGGTGAGGAAGGAGCCGTAGGAGGCGCGCTCGGGATGCAGGCCGGCCAGCTGCTTCTGGCCGACACGGTCGTAGGTGACATCCCCGCCCTCGTGGCCGTGGTACAGCAGCCCGCCGGCGTCGTGGAATATCTCGCTGACCTCGATGCCGCGGCCGACGAGCTCCGCGTGGGCCTCCTCGATGTCGGAGACGATGAGATACAGGCCTTGGAACGAGCCGGGTGCGATAGGAGTCATTCCCTCGCCGAAAATGATCGAGCACTCGGAGCCGGGCGGCGTGAAGTGCACGACCCGGAATTCCTCGTTGGCCGTGTAGTCGACGTCCAGGCGGAATCCGACCTTCTCGTAGAAGGCCTTGGCCCGGTCGGTGTCGGAGACGGGCAGCACGATCATTTCGAGCTTCAGGTTCATGGGGAGGTCCTTGGTTCTTGACGACTGCGTGCATCCCAGAGAACCAGCCCAAAAGGTGCCTCGGAGCGGTCCAGCAGGCCTGCCTTGGCCCTGGCCTGCTGGTCCAGGTACTGGCAGGTCCCCCCAGCGTCATCGCCGGGCAATGAGCGGCGGGTGCAGGTGCTGCGCGGGCGGAACCGGCGAAGAGGCTGCCGAAGCGGCCCCGGGAGGGCGCCCGGACGACGGGGGAGGCATGCGGCTCCTTGATCGGAGGCGCCTGCGGGCCGGACGGCGGTGGCCGGTAGGGGCAGCTCGAGGCGGCGACCGGCAACCCAGCCTCGGCTCGCAGATCCGTCAGCCCGAGTGAGGTGGAACACGAACGGAACTTCCTCGAGGGCCTTCTTTCGTGGCAATCCGGGGAGGCGAACATCGAATCCGTGACCTTTTGGGAGCCAGGATTATCGAAAAGCTTTTCGGCTACCGGCATCACTACGACGCGGGGCTGCGGCCGGCCCGCACGGGCGAACCCGAACGGACCGGAGCGCAGTGAAACGGCTCGTTCCTAAGCGACCGTGAGCACGATCTTCCCCTGGATGTGCCCTCGGGCGGCGCGTTCGTGCGCGGCTCGGGCATCCGTGAGCGCAAAGGTGCTGTCGATCGCGACGTGGACCGTGCCCGCGTCGAGCAGGCGTGCCAGCTCGGCGAGCTGCGCGCCGTTCGAGCGGACCTGGGTGCCCGTGACGGTGACGCCCAGCTTCGCGGTCTCCTCTTCGTCGAATTCCCCGAAGAACACGGGGAACTGGGAGCCGCCGCGCTTGAGCGTGCGCAGGAAGCGCTTGCTGTGGGGGCCGCCGACGGCGTCGAGAACGAGGTCGACGTCGTGCACGAGTTCCTCGGGACGGCTCTTGGTGTAGTCGATGAACTCGTCGGCGCCGAGTTCGCGCAGGAAGGATTCGTGTGCGCCCGACGCCACCGCGATGACCCGTGCACCCTTCCATTTCGCCAGCTGAAGCGCGAAGTGTCCCACGCCGCCCGCCGCGCCGTTGACGAGCACCGTCGTGTCGGCGTCGAGTGGCACCGGACGGTGCTGCGCCGCCTGGAAGGGCGACGGGTGATCGTGTCCGAGCTCGATCAGGAACTGCCATGCCGTGAGCCCGGCCATGGGCGCCCCGGCGGCGTGCACGTGATCGATGCCGGCCGGCTTGAGCGCGAGGTCCGACGCGGGCGCGGCCACGTATTCGGCGTAGGTGCTGCCGTCGAAGCTGGGGAAGCGAAGGAGACCGAAGACCTCGTCCCCGACGGAGAAGCCGTCCACGTCCGCGGCGACGGCCTCGACGACGCCCGACAGGTCCGTCCCCGGAATCACGGGCAGGCTGAACTTCGGCCGCACCTCCGGAGGCAGGTTGGACATCCCGTCGCGCAGGTACCAGTCGGGGGGATTGACGCCGACCGCGTGCACGCGAACGAGCACCTCACCCGGCCCGGGCTTGGGCATCGGCACCTCGTCGTACCGCAGAACCTCCGGACCGCCGTGCTCATGGAGCCGGACCGCCCTCATCGTGTGTGTCGGCATCGGTTTCTCCTCCCCGCGCTGCGGGATAGACTCATTCGGATCAGCGATCCACATAAACGGACCACTGATCCGAATATATGGACCACTGATCCGGATAGTCAAGGGGGACAGATGCGGGCCGACGCCAGGAAGAACCGCGACCACCTGCTCGCAGTAGCGGGCACCGCCATCACCGAGCAAGGCGTCGACGTGTCACTGCGCGACATCGCGCGCAGGGCCGATGTGGGACTCGCGACGCTGCTGCGACACTTCCCGACGCGCGAGGCGCTGCTCGACGCCCTGCTCCGCACGAGCTTCGACGAGCTGACCGCCAAGGCAGACGCCCTCGAAACGTCCAACTCGCCCGGCGACGCTCTCGTTTCGTGGCTGCGCGACTGCGTCGCCTGGACAACCGAGTACCGGGGCGCCGTGGTGCTGATGGCAGCCGCCATCGAGGACACCGAGTCCGCACTCCACGCTTCGTGCGTCACTCTGCGCGCGGCCGGCGCGCGGCTCCTGACCCGTGCCCAGGCCGCGGGCACCGCGCGGACCGACATGGACGGCGCCGATGTGTTCGCCCTGGTAGCGGCGCTTGCCTGGCTCGGCGATCAACCCTCGCTCGCGCCACGCGCCGAGCACCTCTTCGACGTTGTCGCAAGTGCGATCCTCACCCGCACAGCGAGCAGCAATGCCGAGGAGGAACCCCGCCCGTAGCTGATCGTCGCGTACGCGAGCCAGTGAGGCGGACCGCGACCGCTCAAACGCCTACGTCGCACGGTTGGCAGGCGAGCAGGGCGGAAGGCACGGTCCTGCCCCGGCCTGTTCCTACAGGTCGGCTACGAGAAGTCGGTAGCCGACGTCGAGCGTTTCGCGGTTGAGCAGGTCGGCGTGGCGCTCGTGCCACAGACCGGAAGACAGGTCGCCGGACAGCCGCGCCAGGCCCGGGCGGAGGACTTCCTCACCGGTCTGGGCGAGCATCGATATGCCGGCTCGCACTTTCGGGTTGAGGTACGCCTCAGGTCGGCGCCAGAAGGCGGCGCCGAATCCGTCGGTGCAGTCGTGCGGGACCGGGACCGTCTCGACGCGCGCGCCTCCGAGCAGCGCAACCAGCCGGTCGATCGGGACGGCCCTTGTGCCGTCGAACGCGGCCACCTCCGGCAGGTATTCGTCCAGCAGCCAGAACCTGCGGAAGACGGCCTGGTCCCACGTGAGGATGACGACGCGCTGCCGGGCGATCCGAAGGAGTTCCCCGACGCCGGCTTCCAGGTCGGTCCAGTGGTGCACGGTCAGCAGCGCCATCGCCGCGTCGGCCGAGCCGTCGGCGATGGGAATCGACTCGGCCGATGCCTGCAGGGCCCGCGCAGATCCGGTCGGACGTTGGGCGATCATCACCGAACTGGGCTCAACCGCCAGGACCGTTGCCGGTGGTTCGTAGGAACCGGCGCCGGCACCCACATTGATGACGGTGGTGGCATCGCCGAGCGCCTCGTGGATCCGGGCGGCGATCCGGGGATCCGGTCGTCGCGTGTGACTGTAGGTCGCACCGATGCGGTCATACGTCGCCACGACGGACAGTATGCCCCGCCGCTCAGTTCGCGGCGAAGCCGGAACGCATCTCCGTGTGCAGAGCGTCCTCCGACGCCCCGCTCGCCCGTGCGGCTGCGAGCGCCGTCCCTGATGCCTGGCGCCGCGGCGTCGCGTTCCTGCTCGACGGGGGGTGGGCCGGCGCAGCAAGCGTGGGGTCAGTTGCCCCGGCGGATGCGGGCGGCCTCACGGGCCGCGGCCATCTGGCGGGCCTCGGCCGTCTTGCGCGACTCCCGGCCGGGGCGTGTGCCCAGGCCGCGGAACGGGGCGCCACCGCGTGCCGACGCCTGCGCGGCCGGTGCGCCGGCGACGGGAACGCCGGACGGGGCCTTGGCCCCGGTGATCCGGCTCAGCGCCGCATCGCCGGATCGTACCTGGGTGATCGTCGGCCGGATGCCCGCGTCGGACATGAGCCGGGTCATGTCGGGGCGTTGGTGCGTGGTCACGAGGGTCACCACCCGTCCGGACCGGCCGGCCCGCGCGGTCCGTCCGCCGCGGTGGAGGTAGTCCTTGGCGTCACCGGGGGGATCGACGTTGACCACGAGGTCCAGGTCGTCGATGTGGATGCCGCGGGCGGCGACGTTGGTGGCCACCAGGGTCGTCACCTCGCCGGTCTTGAACCGTGCGAGGGCCCGGGTGCGCTGCGGCTGGGACTTCCCGCTGTGCAGGCCCGCCACCGCGACACCGGAACCCTCGAGGTGCCTGGTGAACTGGTCGACCGCGTGCTTGGTGTCCAGGAACATGATCACCCGGCCGTCACGGGCGGCGATCTCGGTGGCGGTGGCGTACTTGTCGGCGGCGTGGACGTACAGCACGTGGTGCTCCATGGCGACGACGGTCGCGGCCGAGGGGTCGACCGAGTGGACCACCGGATCGGTCAGGTAGCGACGGACCAGGAGGTCGATGTTGTTGTCGAGGGTGGCCGAGAACAGCATCCGCTGGCCGCCCGCCCGCACCTGGTCCAGCAGCTCGGTGACCTGCGGCATGAACCCCAGGTCCGCCATCTGGTCCGCCTCGTCCAGGACCGTGATCCGCACGTGGTCCAGGTGGCAGTCACGGCGCGCGACGAGGTCGCTCAGACGTCCGGGCGTGGCCACGACGACCTCGGCCCCCGCCCGGATCGCTCCGACCTGCCGGCCGATCGAGAGGCCGCCGACCACGGTGGCGAGCCTGAGGTCCAGCGCCCGGGCGTAGGGGGTGAGCGATTCCGTGACCTGCTGCGCCAGTTCACGGGTGGGCACCAGGACCAGTGCGCGGGGCCGCTTGGGCTCGGCACGCTGCCCGGCTGTACGGGTCAGCAGCGGCAGGCCGAAAGCCAGGGTCTTGCCCGAACCGGTGCGTCCCCGGCCGAGCACGTCCCGGCCGGCCAGCGCGTCCGGCAGCGTGGCGGCCTGGATGGGGAACGGTTCGTCCACGCCGAGGTCGGTCAGCGTCTTCAGCAGGGCCGGCGGGAGCCGCAGCTCGGTGAACGCCGTCATCGGCGGCAGGGCCGGGGTCGTCGACACGGGTGCCGCGAACTCGCCCTGCGGGGTCGTGGGGCGTCCCTTGCCGCCGGAGCGGCCGGGAATGTGCGGACGGGAACGGCCGGACTGGCCGGAGCGCTGGTCGTTCCGGGGCGAACGGTTCATGGGCGAACCTTCCTCGACGGGCACGCATCGAGGGAATTCCCGGTGGATGCGCGGCCGGGGAGTCGCCAGAACGAGCCGAAGACAAGACGGTGACCGACAGCGGGTGGTCCCGTCCGTACGGCGTGGGGTCGAGCTGCGTCGTGCGTGCCGGCGCCGGGTACCGACGTGCGGATCACACTTCCCCACGAGTTTACCCGCCCGGTCCGGTTTCCCCGGCGGGTCCGCGGTCCCGCACGGGGCGGCGCCCTTCCGGATCGGCCGGGACGACGGCGTACCCAGGACCCGGTGGCGCCCGCGCAACGCGGGGTCGCCCCCTTCGGTGCTCGTCAACCCGTACCTGCGGGGGCCTGAGAAAACCGGTTGCGCGGTCTGCGGGGCTGGCTAGGATCGTGCCGATCTGGAGTGCCGGGCGTGAACAACGGCCCGGCGTAGTGGGAGAGGAGGTGCGTCTTCGTGGACGCCGCCGTGACGCGGCGCGCTCGTGTGTGCGCGCCAGACGCCTTTTCCCGCTACCTTCCCACCGGCTGATGACGCGCGTTCGCTGACGCTCCGCCCGGTGGGTCCTTCCACTGGAGATCATCACCATGCGTGAGCGCTTTGCCGACGGCGAGTCCTTCACCCGCATCCGCCCCAAGGGCACCAGACGACGCAGTCACCGCGACGCTGACGAGGCCTTCGAGGAGGCCTTCCCCGAGTACGCGGCACGCCGGCCCTCGGCGGTCGGGGATGCCCACAGCACCCAGGACCTCCGTTCCACCGTCTTCGATTCCGGAGCCGAAGACGACGAGGACACCCTCGAGGAACCAACGCCCGGCCAGTCGACCGACGGCCCTGCAGAGGGTGACCGCTGGTCCACCTGGGACCGGTCGACCCCGACCGAGAAGGGCCCCGAGCCGCGCCCCGCATGGGTGGTGACGGACCTGGCCGCCGTCGACTTCGAACTCGGGATCGTCAAGACCGGCAAAGAGGCCGACGTCTTCCTGATCGAACGGGCGGTGCCCGGAACCGACCGCCGCACTCTGATGGCCGCCAAACGCTACCGCGACGGACAGCACCGCATGTTCCACCGCGACTCCGGATACCTGGAGGGGCGTGCCCACAAGGAGTCCCGGATCAGCCGGGCCATGGCCAAGCGCACGGCCTTCGGCAAGGAGGCCATCGCCGGCCAGTGGGCCGGCGCCGAGTTCGCGGCGTTGTCGCGGCTGTGGTCGGCGGGGGTGGCCGTGCCGTACCCCGTGCAGATCCTCGGGACCGAGATCCTCATGGAGTTCATCGGCGACCGGTCGGGGACGGCCGCGCCACGTCTCGCCCAGCTCCGCTCGGAAGAGGTCGATCTGGACGATCTGTGGGAGCAACTGGGCCGCAGCTTGTCGCTGCTCGCGCGTGACGGCTACGCGCACGGCGACCTGTCGGCCTACAACATCCTCGTCCACGAGGGCCGCCTGGTCGTCATCGACGTGCCTCAGATCGTCGACGTCGTCGCGAACCCGCGGGGTCTGTCCTTCCTGGAGCGCGATGTCCGCAACGTCGGTGCCTGGTTCGTCTCCAGGGGCCTGGCCGAGCGACGTGTAGAGGAACTGGCGCAGGCATTGGCCTTTGACGCACGGCTGGGCTGAACGTCTCCTGTGAATCGGCGTGTCCCCAGTCGCCGTGCACGCACGCCGACGCGCGACGCGGGCCCGGGAGCCGCTCCCGGGCCCGCGCGGGCGGGGATGGCGCGCCTTGCCCGGGACGGAAGGGCGCACCTGACGGTGCGTGGGGGCCCATGCCTGCGGTCATTGGAAAAGGGGCTGCGTTGGGCTGGCGAGCCGGGCTGCATGGCGAGGTGGCTGATCTGCTGTGGGATGACGTGAGCAGTTTCTTCGACCCGGACTCGATGGGGTCGTTGCCGGACGTGCGTGTCCCGGACGTCTCGGTGGAGGGCTGGCAGGCCGTCCTCGATCTCGTCGCGGAGAAGGGTTGGGAGTGCCAGTACTCGGAGGGCGAGGCCGTGCTTCCGGTACCCCGGGCGGAGGCCGTGCTGTCCCGCCCCGCGGATGCGGAGTGTCCGAACTTCCTGGTCTGGCCGTCTGCCGATGTGCTGGCGATCTTCCGTTTCCTTGACGACGAGGTCGTCGACTTCGACGTCGATCTGCGGGAGTTGCAGGGGCAGGAACGACTCGATGTGTTGTGCGGCTTCTTCCGGGAGATCGGGCGGCGGTTGGGCAAGCCGGTGCTGATGGACGGGGAGGGCGCCGTTGGCCATCCGATCCTCGGCTTCGATGTCGAGGCTGATCGAGTCGTCCTGCTCATGGAGCCGTAGGCCGGTTGGTGGAAGGTTTCGTCGCGGAGCATGGGGAAGAGGACATCGGCCCGGCCCCCGGTCGAGAGGTCCCGCCGCGACCCTGTCGCTCGCGGCGGGAGCCGGTAGCTCAGCTGTGCGAGACCGTGAGGCCGTAGAAGGCGACGCGCGCGCCCCTGGTGGTGCTGTCGGAGGAGGACTGGTTGTACGAGCCCGCCTTGAAGTACTGCTTGTAGGCGTTGAACGACGACGGGATCGCGTAGTGCGTGGTGCTGCCGTTCACCGTCAGGTCGATGGTGTGGCCGCCGGAAACGCCGATGGTGTACGTCCACGTCTTGCCTACGGACACGTGGCCGACGGTGTGGAGCGTCTGGCCGCCGGAGGGCGAGTTCTCGGTGCCGAGGACGATGTCGCCGCTGGAGCGGTAGTACAGCTCCAGCAGCGGCTTGGTGGACGAGCCGCCGGAGCCGAGGTGGATCTGCCCGACACAGACGTTGGAGGTCACCGAGACCACGCGCAGCGTCGCGCTCATGCGATGGCTACCACTGAGCGGCCAGTCCGCGGCGCTGCCGCTGCGGTTCATCTCGCGCAGTTCGGAGCGGGCGTAGTTGGAGTTGGGCGTGGTGACGCCCTTCTCGGGCGCCCAGAAGGTCATCGCGCCGTCGCGGGTGTCGGTGTAGAAGTACGAGTCCTGGTAGCCGTTCGCCCCTTGGAGGCGGGACGAGGAGATGGTGGTCGGTGAGCCCGGGGAGCCGACCGGCTCCTGGAGCTGCCACACCGAGAGATCGAAGTTGCCGCCGGGGGCGACCTTGGGGTCGGCGGCGAAAGCGGGGCCGCTGCCGATGACGACGGTCGCGACGGCGAGGGAAGCGAGCAGCGTACGCACGCGCATGGGGGACCTCCTGTCGCATCACGGTTCACTTACCTGAACGCGGTGTGTGGATGTGAACACCGGTCAGCTCGAGACCGTAAGACCGTGGCGTGGCCGCGTCAAGGTCTGCACCAATCGCCGCGCTGTCCGGGCGTGAGGCCGTCGCAGGACGGAGCCATCAGGTCCGCAGTGGACGTTGCCCACAGCGGTGGCAACCACAGGAAGCACCCGGCGATGTCGGGCCGCGCCCAGCGCCTGGTGACCGGCTGCGGCCTCCCCGTCGCCGTCATCGACGCGCCCGGTCGCGGCGACCGGCCGCGCACGGCGCACGACGAAGCGGAGATCGCGGATTCTGTTCGGAGCGAGGGCGGCCGACGAGCTGGAAGGCCCGATCGTGTCCACGGGGTGCACCCGTGCCGGGGTGGGCCCTCGTACCGCCCGGACCGTCGGCGGGGCCGTGGTCCACGTGGACGCTCGCAGGGCGGTGGCGCCGGTTCAGGCCTGGAACTCGGTGAGGTCGATGGTGTGCACGCGCAGGGGGAAGCCGTACTTGGGGTGTGTGGTCTCGCGCTGCGGCGCCATGCCCAGCTTGCGCATCACGTTCTCCGAGGCGTTGTCGCCGATCCTCGCGATGCCGACCAGCCGTTCCAGGCCGCGGTCCTGGAGCGCGAACTCCATCGCGGCATGGGCGGCCTCCGAGGCGTAGCCCTGACCCCAGAACTGTCGGCCCAGCCGCCAGCACACGGACACCTCGGGCATCACCTCGGGCAGGAACTCCGGCAGGGACAGGCCGGTGAAACCGGCCAGTTCACCCGAGGCCAGCAACTCGACGGCGAAGAGGCCGAAGCCCTCCTCGTCCCACTCCTCCTCCCACCGTTCGATGGCCTCCGCCGTGTGTTCCAGGTCGCGTACGGAGCCGTCGCCGACCCAGCGCATCACCTGCGGGTCGCCGTTGATCTCGGCCATGGGCACCAGGTCGTCGTCCTGCCAGCGGCGCAGGAGCAGGCGGGGGGTCTGGATCTCGGTCATGGGTTCATCCTGTCGAAGGCGAAGCCGCAACGGTAATCGGCGTGGCGGCCGCTGCCGTCCGCCGGCGGGCATCCGCCGCCGTGCCTGCGTCGTCTTTGGGGCGTGTGCAGGAGCAGGCCCTCGCCCATGGCCCCAGGGCGGACCGGCGCGCGGAGCGTCGTCGCGGGGGCGTCGACCGCGACCCGGGCGATCAACGCGGTCAGGAGCAGGACGCCGCGTGGAGGGACGGGGTCGGTTCCGGAGGTGTGCTGCGGTAGGAGCGCCGAACCACTCGCGCCCTGGTTGTACTGGCGGTACCGTCAGTACATGCCGACTCCCAAGGGTATGAACGTCCCGTTCGCGGACGACGACGAACTGGACCAGGTGCGCCGCGCGGCCACGGCCGCGGGCCTGTCCACCCGCGAGTACATCCGCCGGGCCGCGCTCAGCTTCGCCAACGCCGTCCCGAACGAATTCCTGCAGGCTGCGGTGGAGGCGCACGGCCACGTCAAGGACGCGTTCGCCGAGATCCTGCCGGAGGACGGACGTCCGAACGAGGAGCGCCGCTCCGCGGAGGCGGAGGCCGGCCGCCGCCTGGCCGAGCTCGACGGCGACCAGGCACACGGGAGCGCCGCGTGAGCGCACCCCGCCCCGACGGGGTGATCTACGCGGAAGTGCCGATGCTGCTGCAGGTCGCCGAGCACATTCTCGGGGACCCGCAGGCCGACGACCTGGGGGTACTTCCCGCCGCGGTCGCCCGCCACCGCGCGGAGGCCATGGGCCAGGATGTCTACGGCTCGATCTGGCTCAAGGCTGCCGCGCTGCTCCACACCCTGGTGAGGCTCCCGGCCCTCGAGCACTCCAACGGCCAGTTCGGATGGCTCGCCGCAGTCGCGTTCCTCCGCGTGAACGGCCACACCCTGACCTACCCGCCGAAGGACGCCGCTGTCCTGGTCCGCGACGCCATCGCCGGCGAGAAGTCCGTCAAGGAGATCGCCCTGCAACTTCGCCAATGGGGTACCGCCTGAAAGAACTCCCCGGCGTGAGGGAGCACGGCACGCCCCTAGGGCGCGGCATCAAACCCCTGATCGTGCGACGCGGCGTCGCGCCCGAATCCGGCGCGGGCGAGATCCTCTGGTCGTCGAGCGACCCTTGCCCGGCTCCACAAGTCCAAGCGTCTTTGGGCCCGTGGCGGCGCCGCGCTGGCCTCCACCACGGCCTGATGGAACTCGCCCGCGGCATCATCTGCCTGCGACGACTCCCGTACGTCATTCCGAAACGATCAGTTAAACTTCAGGGCGGCCGCGGGGGCTGCGGCTCGTTGCCGTGTGGCGACGCGGAACGGCCAGGTCGGCCGGTCGAGGAGAGCGGCCGGTGTCAGGGCCTGGGTCCGGACGGGGACGACACGACGCTGATCATGAAGATCCCGCGAATCGCGTGACCGCCGACGCGCGTCCAAGTGGTCTGGGGCGTCTTGCCCACCCGCCCGTGAACAGAAGACCCGCCACGGAGATGTGAGGTATGTCAGTGATCTGCGTCGGAGGCATGATCGGAATCGGCAAGACGAGTGTGGCCGAACTGCTCGCCAAGGAACTGGGCAGCGAAGTCTTCTACGAGAGCGTGGAAGACAATCCGATCCTTCCGCTCTTCTACACGGCGAGCCCCGAGGAGATCCAGGCCAAGCGGTACCCCTTCCTGCTCCAGCTCCACTTCCTGCAGACGCGGTTCGCCTCGATCAAGAAGGCGTACAAGCAGGGCGACAACGTCCTCGACCGGTCCATCTACGAGGACTGGTACTTCGCGAAGGTCAACCACGACCTGGGCCGGATCAGCTCCCTCGAGATGCGGGTGTACGAGGGGCTGCTCGACGAGATGATGCGCGAGATCGACGGTCTGCCGTACCGCAAGGCACCCGATCTCATGGTCTACCTCAAGGCGGACTTCGAGACGGTCCTGCACCGCATCGGGTTGCGGGGCCGGGACTTCGAGCAGGACGAGAGCCTCGTCGAGTACTACCGGACGCTGTGGTCCGGCTACGACGACTGGGTGCACAAGCACTATTCGGCCAGCGAGGTCCTCGTCGTCGACATGAATCACACCGATGTGGTGAACAACCCCGAGGACGCGGCCCGCGTGGCGCGCGAGGTCAAGGACGCCCTGGCGGCGGTCGGGCACCGGGCGAACGCCACCGGTGAGAGCGCCGAACGCGAGACGCCCACGGCGGTCCCCGCCTGAGCGGCGGACCCCCTCCATTCGCCCGACGTCCCGAAAGACCACGGATCCACCCCTGTGAGCAGGGGTGGATCCGTGGCCTTGTTCCGAGAGGGGGCTGCGTCAGTCCGCGGCGCGACCCCATTGAGCCTGGTGCAGCGTGAAGTTGCAGATCCGGGTCGGGTGTGAGTAGCGGTGGGAATGGTCGTGCCGGCCAGCCGGCGGTGGGCTGCGGTGGATGTGGCGGGGCCCTCCGGCATGGAGGGGCGTGGTGCCGGTGGCGTGCCGGGTGGCGTGTTGCCGCGCGGGAGCCGGACCGCCTGCCGGGACGGGCGGCAGCCGCACGTCGAAGGCAGCGTCTCTGCACGGGGGATGTGGGGGCGCCCTTCACCCAGCCCCGTCCTTGAACCAGGCGTTGGGGCAGCAGCCACTCGCCAGGCGAAATGGACCAGCCAAGACCATTGCATACAGTATTCCAGCCGGTTAGGGTCGTTCCATGCTGCAGATGAAGCCCAAGGACCTGGCCCTCCCGGTGATCATGAGCTCGGCGGCACGTGGCGCGGAGCTCACCCGCGCACGGCGGTGCGGGGCATGACGACGTACGGCGACGACGCGACGATACGGCAGATACTCACCGCTGCCGGCGACACTTGGGCCGTTGTGGGCCTGTCCAACAACCCCGAACGGGCCGCTTACCGCGTGGCGGGGAAGCTGCAGCGCCTGGGCAAGAGGGTGGTACCCGTCCACCCGAAGGCCGAGACGGTGCACGGCGAGCCGGGCTACGCGTCCTTGACCGAGATCCCTTTCGCGGTGGATGTGGTGGACGTGTTCGTCAACTCCGCCCTCGCCGGGGGTATCGCCGACCAGGCCGTGGCGATCGGCGCGAAGGCGGTCTGGTTTCAGCTGGACGTCATTGACGAGGCCGCCTACGCAAGGACACGCGATGCGGGCCTGCTGATGGTGATGGACCGCTCCCCGGGACGGGAGATACCCCGGCTGGGGCTGGGCTGACGCTTACCGGCCGGCCACTGCGCGATGGTGTCGGCAGGTTGTGCCGTGGCCCCGTGGTCGATGGGCCAGAGCGTGTGCGCATTGACCGTGACGCCACCCTCGTGCGGAAACTCAGCTCGGGTTGCGAGGGGATTCGTTGCGCAGCCTCCAGATGTCCTTCCACTGCCGGGCGTGAGCGGCGGCCAGCAGCGGGTCGGGCTCGTCGGCCCGCTGCACCGCGAGGCTGACCCCGCATTCCCTGCACAACTGATGGATCCGGTAGAGGCCGTCGTGCCAAACGCTGGTGTTGCCCCGGTTTCCGCATACCCGGCACGTCAGCCCGCGAGCTTCATCGAGCGGGACCGACGAACGGAGCACCCGCTCGACGACCACCGGCAGCGGCTCGCCGGGATGGATCGTCGGCTCGGGGCAGTAGGCGATGTTCCCCCATCCACGCTGCCAGCCTCGCCATGAGTCGTCTGCTTTCGCCTGCCGAAAGCCGCGTGCTTTGTCCGCTCGGCGGCTATGGGCATGAGCACGTTCGTCAGCGAGCCAGAGCTGTCGGGCGTGGCGCAGCTCCGCGACGGCGTGTATCAGCGAGCTCGGATCCTTCTCCAGATCCTTGGGAATTCCCGCGCTGAGGCAGAGGTGGTGATAGGTGGCTCGGAAGCCGTAAGGCGCGAAGTGGACAAGGCACGACCGCAGATTCGTATGCCGGACACGCGCGGACAGGCCCTCGTCGTAGACCCGTCTCTGGTGCGTGTTGAAGCTGCTCATCCCAGGACGCTACGGCCTGCCGAGCCGGATCGCACGTCACTTTGGCGGCCCAAGGTCTCGCCCGGGGCAGGGTCCTTTCACCAACTACTGCCAGAACCAAGTCAACGTGCCCTGTCAGCAGACCCGTCCCGGACGCGTCTTCCGGTCCAGGCACTGATGCGGCAGCACGTCGCTTGCCCGGTTGCCGAAGTTCGTGTTGCCGTTCTGGGTGTTGCCGGGCGGGGAG